>NZ_JBYNRX010000013.1:0-45233 GCF_057785375.1 Roseiflexus sp. | reverse complement strand
ACCTGTCTGGTATTTGTGGCGTCAGACGTGCTTGTAGGTTTCGATCCACGAAGGGCGCGAAGAGTCACGAAGAACCTGTCTGGTATTTGTGGCGTCAGACGTGCTTGTAGGTTTCGATCCACGAAGGGCGCGAAGAGTCACGAAGAACCTGTCTGGTATTTGTGGCGTCAGACGTGCTTGTAGGTTTCGATCCACGAAGGGCGCGAAGAGTCATAAAGAACGGTGATCCAGCGCGGCGCCGTTGCACTGCAACGGCGCCGCGGTTTCATGGCATTTGTCAGTCGTCGATGCTATTGGGTATCTCGTCATGGCGTTCAGCGACTCGCTCGAACGGCACGCTCACTGTCATGCGGCGCGCGCGGTGCGCGCTTTCGCGGGCGACTACGGCGGCAACGACAATGCTGATGTCGTCGGCCGGTTCGTTGCGGTCGAGTTCCATGGCGCGATTAAAGAGCGCTTCAGCCAGCGTTGTGGCCGGCTGATCCGTCTCCACGCGCCACCCCGCCAGGTAGTTGCCAAGCTCCATATCGACCCCGTAGCGCTCACCTGCCTTGAGTAACCCGTCGGTGAACATGACGACTTGCAAGCCGGGGCGTAGCGCGATTTCGGTGATCACGGGCCTGGCGAGGGGATGTAAGCCTATCGGGGTCGATGGCTCATTGTGCAACTGCACCTCCCCCTCGCTCAGGACGAAGAACGGCGCCGGGTTGTTGCGCGAGACGCGCAGGCTGCCGCTCGCAAAGTCGATCGAGAGGATGTTGAGCGTGGCAGACGCCTGCCCCATACGATAGGTGTACAGATAATCGTGGACGGCGCGCGCCACCACTCCGTCGCGCGCGCCGTCCTTGAGTTGCGTCATTGCGCGCGTGGCGATCAGGTTACTCAGCGTCTTGGCGCCGCGCCCGCTCCCCTGCCCGTCCACCAGCACCACCGACAGACCTCCGCCGGGTCGCTCGATGACCTCGAGCGTGTCGCCGCTCTCAGAGGCGCCAGAGCGTGGTACTTTGACAACCGCGATATCTATGTGGAGCATTGTTGTTTCTCACAAGGGCGTCATCAACCGAACCTTTCCTTGTAGTATTGTAGAACGATGGAAAAGCCATCGCAAGCGGGATGAGCGGCGCGAGGATATGAGGCGCGGATCCAAAGGGAGAGTGTTCCGCATGTGAGGGATGTTGGGGCAAGGTGAGCGACAAGCGGAGCCAGGGACAGAGGTCTTTCAGGGGGAGGCTTTTGTGACAGGCGTGGGGGCTTTGCGCATCACAACGCCATGGGTTCCCTCATCCCCCCACCCTCGTCGCCTACAAGCGGTGCGCCGAGTCTGCCGAAGCGCGGAGAAGGGGGCGTAGGGGCGAGGCGCTTTGATACTCGCAACAGGCGATAGAACTCAGGAACACGCCGAAAAACGTGATACCTGAAAGCGTAAGGAAGCAGAGGCGGGGAGCCGGGTTCCGAGTTCCTGGTTCCTGGAACTCCTCCTGAAGCCGTGCGGTTGAGAAGGAAAAAGCGCACCGTTGGGGGGGAACCAGGCGCTGAGTTCCTGGTTCCCGGAACCCCGAACCCCTACCCCTCAACCGTCTTCAACAGCTCGACCGTCGGCTTGGCCGTCTCTTCGAGTTCCGCCTTGACGTCCATCCAGACCTTCGCCGGGTCTTCGCCGGCGATCGTAATGCGCTCCAGCCCTTTGCCGATAATCTGGTCGCCGCCACGCACATAGACGCGCGCCGAGTCCTGCGGGCGGGTCTTCGGCAGTTGCTCGACAGCCGTGCGGAAGTTTGGTCGTTCGGTAAAGTATTTCTGCATCGACTCCGACTCGACTGCCGCTTTGCGCACTGGCATATACCCTGTGCGCTGCGCCCATTGAATTGTCCACTCTTCGCCAGTAGCGAACGCGATCCACTTCATCGCCGCCTGCTGCTTCTCGGCGGGCAGACCAGCCAGGACCGCCATGCCCGCGCCGCCAGTGCAGCACCCGAAGCCAGCCGGGCCTTCCGGCAGGAAGCCGGTGCCGACCGGGAACTGTGCGTTCTTCTCGACGCCTGCCAGCGCAGCGGTGCTCAACATCGCACTGGCCGACAGACCCGTGACGAAGTCCTGGGTCACATCCTTCGGCGTGGTCGCCCACTTGTACGTCTGGGTCGTGTCGCGGTAGAAGTTGCCCGCCTTGATGCCGCCATCCTCGTGGATGCGGATGGTGAAGTCGGGGTCGCTGTAGCGACCGCCGTACTGCCAGATCACACCCTGGAAGAGCCAGGCGATGTAGCTGGCGGCGCCAGGATGGGCGAATGCCGAACGGCCATCCTTGTTGAGTTTCGGCGCCCACTCCATGAACTCATCCCACGTCTTCGGCGCACGATCTTCGAGACCGGCTTCCGCCCAGGCGTCTTTGTTGTAGTAAAACAGCGGGGTTGAACGCGCGAACGGAATCCAGTACACCGTGTTCTTGCGAACACCCTCGTTGAGCAGCACATCAACGTATGCCTCACGCTTGACGCCTTCGGCTGCCATCAGGTCGTCGAGCGGCTGCAACTGGCCGTTGATATAGAACGAGAACCACCAGACATCCGAGAGCAGGCTGACGTCAGGGGTCTGCCGCGCCTGCACCGCAGCGGTCAGCTTCTGCGCCGTTTCTTCGTAGCTGCCCTGGAACTGGTAGTTGACCTTGACATCCTTCTGCGCGTTGTTGAACGCATCAACGGTCGCCTTTTCGGCTTCGCCCAGAACGCCGCTGAACGACCCCCAGTAAGTGATCTCCACTGTCGAACCCATTGACCCCGAAGGCATGGTGGCTGGCGGCGCAGCAGTCGCCTGTTCAACGGTCGGCGCAGCGGTCGGCGGCACGGCAGTCGCCTGCCCAGCGGTTGGCGGCACGGCGGTCGGCGATGTCGTGGCTGCGCCGCCGCAGGCTGCCAGCGTCAGTGCACCGGCGCCCGCCGCAACGCCACGCAGGAATTGTCGTCGGTTAACCTTCGCCATGATTTTCTCTCTCCTCTCGTTAGCATCTGTCCCTGAGGTTGACGCCTGATACGACCGGTGCAACCACATGCGGCTGCACCGGTCATCTCAACCCTCAACCCTTTGTCAAGATCCTTGTAATCTACAACTTTCCCACCTTCCACTCCGCTTGCCGCTTATCCAATTTTCTGAACCACAGAGGCACAGAGGGCACAGAGAGAACCATCTTCGCACTCGTCAGGTGCGGGCAAGCGGGCCGTTTGCCCCTACGCACCTTTCCACCTTCAACCTGCAACCCTACCCCTTCACCGCCCCGGCGGCGATGCCTTCGACGATGTAGCGTTGCGCCCAGACGAAGAGCACGACCACTGGCAGGACCACAAACATGGTTCCTGCCATGACCACGCCCCAGCGCGCCAGGCCTTCCTGGTCGAGCAGGCGCGCCACGCCGATCGGCAGGGTGCGCATATCTTCCGTGCTGGTAATGATCAGGGGCCAGAGAAACTCGTTCCACTCATTGACAACCGCAAAGAGTCCGGTCGTCGCCAGCGCAGGCATCGCCAGCGGCACAGCAATTTCCCACAGGCGCCGCATATGACCGGCGCCGTCGATCTCGGCGGCTTCAAACACTTCACGCGGCAATGTCATAAAGTACTGGCGCATGAGAAAGGTGCCGAATGCCGTCGCCGCGCCAGGCAGGATAAGCCCCCAGTATGTATTGACCAGCCTGAGATCGCCCATCGTCAGAAAGTTCGGCACAATCGTGATCTGCGCTGGCACCATGAGCGCCGCCAGCACCATCAGGAAGACGATGTTCTTGCCGGGAAAACGAAGGAATACCAGCGCATATGCAGTTAGAACTGCTAGAGTCATCTTTGAAAGTGTCGTCGCCAGCGTCACGATGATGCTGTTGATGTAGTAGCGGGCGAACGGCGCCGCGTTCCAGGCGGCGGGATAGTTTTCCAGCGTCGGGTTGAGCGGGATCCAGGTCGGCGGCACAGTGTAGATCTCACGGCTGGTTTTGATCGATGCAACGAGCATCCAGTAGATCGGCAGCCCGATCACCAGCACCGAGACGATAATCGTCGCATACCCTGCCACGCGCCAGAGCCAGCGCTGCTGCAAGGCGCGCGCGCGCTGGCGTCGCCTGTGTCGCTTCATCGCTGCACGTTGTTGGAGGCCTGCTTGTTGTTCCATAGACTCAAGGGTGAGGGGTTAAGGGTTCGAACGTGTACCGGACACCGTTCAACCTTCCCACCTTTGCACCTGCAACCTTTCCACCTTCAACTGTAATGCACCCGTCGCTCCAGAAACCGCAACTGCAAAAGGGTCAGGATCAGCATGATCACAAACATCACCATCGCCACGACGCCTGCGGGGCCGGCCTGCGACTGGATGAAGCCGCGTTCGTACAGGTGGTACACCAGCATATTAGTGGCGTTCACCGGACCGCCGTCGGTCATTACCCGGATGATGTCGAACGCCTGGAAGCATGCCAGAATACTGGTCACTAGCAGGAAAAAAATGATCGGCGACAGACCGGGAAGCGTCACATGCCAGAATTGCCCCCATGGGCCGGCGCCGTCGATCCGGGCCGCTTCGTAGAGCGTCCGGTCGATCGTCTGCAATCCTGCCAGATAGATAACAACGGCGTAGCCAGTATTCTTCCAGATATAGACGATCAGCAGCGCCGTCATTGCCCAGTTCGGGTCTGCCAGCCAGTTGGGCGAAAGGATGCCGAACCATCCCAGGATCTGCGCCAGCAGCCCAAAACGCGGGTCGAAGATGTAGATCCAGACAATCGCAATCGCTGCGCCCGAAAGGACGGTTGGCGTGAAGAGCACGGCTCGCGCGCCGTCGCGCCAGCGCAGCGGCTGGTTCAACAACAATGCCAGCCCCAGTCCCAGGATCATCGTTGCAGCGACCGATACGACGGTGAATACTGCGGTGTTGATCAGAACGATGCGAAAAATCTCGCTGCTCAGGACGGTCTCGTAGTTGCGCAGACCGACGAAACGCCGGATCGGGCTGAGAAAGTTCCAACTGATCGTACTCAGGTAGGCGTTGTAGATCATGGGCCAGAACGTAAATGCCGCCAGGAGCAGTACGTTCGGGCCTATTAACAGAAGAAATAACAGTCTCTCGCGCCACTCGCGCGCACTGGCGCGGGGACGCGACACAGAGAATGCACTCATAGCATCGGCGTATCAACTGCCATGGTGGCGCAACTTAACATCAGTGCAGCGCCGCTCCTGATCGCCGTTGGGGGAACGTGTAGATGCAACACCAGGTGCAGGTATGATGATTTCAACACAGCATTTCTATTAATACTGCATTGGCGTTAAGTGATCACGAATAGTGCATTAAGTCAACCTTAATTTCCCATTAACTCCCCCGGTACGTGTTGCGGGCACAGGCGCCGGAGACCTGGCTGCCACACCTGGCATGTTCCGGTGCAATCGAGTATCATCATGGAGAGCAGGTTCGGATGCAGTCAGATCGGAAGGAGCGCGCATGGTGCGCTGGATGGCAGATGAAGAGTTGACGACCCTGCTGCGGCGCTACTACAGCGGCGAAGGCGGATTGTGGCCTGCGATCCGCGACTATGTCGCCGCCGAACTCCAGCGTCGCGGCATCGAAGGTGCGCGGCACATCCGCTTCCGCCGGCGTGATGATGGGTACGAAGTGATCATCGAAGACGCGAGCGGCTACGAACCAGAGTGACCTTGCCAGCGCCTTGAACCTGTGCTATAGTCAAAACCGTTCCCGCAGCCCCAGTGACTGGAATGCGGCACTGCCAGCAGTCGTCGGCTGCTGGTTTGTTCTTCTCCCTGCCGCCAGAGAAAGGAATCGCCATGACTGCCACGCCGACGCGCAGCATCAACCTTCGCACAACCGTTCCGGGACCGCGTTCGCGCGAACTGCTGGCACGACGCGCAGCGGCTGTGCCGGATGGTCTCTACAAAGCGCATCAGATCGCAATTGAAAGCGCAGCGGGCGCCCTAGTAACCGATGTGGACGGCAATACCTTCATTGATTTCGTCGGCGGCATCGGTGTGCTGAACGCCGGTCACTGCCCGCCTTCGGTGGTGGCTGCCATTCAAGAGCAGGCGGCAAAACTGATCCACTTCTCGGCGCTCGTCGGAACGTATGAACCATACATCGCGCTCTGCGAACACCTCAATACCGTTGTGCCGATCAGCGGTCCCTGCAAAACCATCCTGTCGAACAGCGGCGCCGAAGGGGTCGAGAACGCCATCAAGATCGCCCGCGCCGCAACCGGTCGCCAGGCGATCATCGCGTTCGAGGGGGCGTACCACGGGCGCACCTTGCTGACACTCACCCTCACCAGCAAGTACACCTTCAAAAAGACGTTCGGACCGTTCGCGCCTGAAGTGTACCGGGCGCCGTTCCCCGCCGCCTACCGGATGGGAGTGAGCGAGGACGAGGCGGTTGCACGCTGCTGGGAGGCGTTCGAGCGCATGTTGGTGGCGCACGTCGGTCCTGAGGCGATCGCAGCGGTCATTATCGAGCCGGTGCAGGGCGAAGGCGGGTTTATTCCAGCGCCGCGCGAGTTCATGCGGCGCCTGCGCGATTTCTGCGCGCGCAACGGCAGCGTGCTGATCGCCGATGAGGTGCAGTGCGGTTTCGGGCGCACCGGCACGTTGTTCGCCATGGAACAGATGGGGGTCGAGCCGGATATTCTGGTGAGCGCCAAGTCGATTGCCGCCGGTATGCCGCTCGCAGCAACCACCGGGCGCGCCGAGATCATGGACAAAGCGCACATTGGCGGTATCGGCGGCACCTACGGCGGCAATCCGCTGGCGTGCGTCGCGGCGCTCGAAGTGTTGAAAATGTTCGACGACGGCGAACTGCTGCGCCGGGCGCATCAGATCGGCGCAATCGTGCGCGAGCGCGGCGCGGTCTGGCTGCGCGACATCCCGCTGGTTGGCGATGTGCGCGGGTTGGGTGCAATGCTGGCGATTGAACTGGTCAGAGATCGCGCCACCCGCGAACCGGCAGCCGATGAAGTGCTGGAGGTGGTGCAGTACTGCGCCGAACACGGGTTGCTGACCATGCGCGCCGGGCTGTACGCCAACTGCATCCGCCTGCTCATGCCGCTGGTCATCACCGACGATCAGTTGCACGAAGGGCTCGACGTGCTCGATGAGGCGTTGCACGTGGTTGCACAGCGGAAAGGAGGTCCGAATGGCTGAGGTGATAACGGCGCCAGCCGTGATTGAATACCCGGAAAGTGATGGCAAACCCGTGGGCGAGACCGATGCGCATCGCCGTGAAATCCTGCACATCGTCGAAACGCTGGATCGCCATTTTCGGGATGTGCCGGACATCTACGTGAGCGGCAACCTGATGTTCTACTACGAGGAAGGCAACCCCTCGGCGGTCGTGTCGCCGGATGTGTTCGTGGTCAAGGGGGTGCGCAAAGGGTTGCGGCGCACCTACAAACTGTGGGAGGAGGGCGCTGCGCCATGCGTCGTCATGGAGATGACCTCGCGCTCGACGCGGCTGGAAGACAAGGGCAACAAACGCGCCCTCTACGCCATGCTCGGTGTGCGTGAGTATTTCCTGTTCGATCCGCTGGGTGAGTACCTGAAGCCGCCGCTTCAGGGGTTTACCCTGGTCGATGGCGAGTATGCGACGCTGCCATTTGAGGCTGATGGCGGCATCATCAGCCATGAGTTGGGACTGAAACTGTACCGTGACGACACGATGCTGCGCCTGATCGACCTGACGACCGGGAAGGAGGTCGTGCGCACCGAGCACCTGAGCGATGCTTTGCAGGAGGCGCTTGCCAGAGCGCAACAGGCGCAGGAACAGGCGCGCCTCGCCGAAGAACAGGCGCGCCGTGAGGCGGAAGCGCGGCGCGCTGCCGAAGTGGAACTCGAACGGCTTCGCGCCGAATTGCAACGGTTGCGCGAGGATGTATGAGCGAGATTGTGATTGTCAATACGCGCCCTGAGCATATTGACCAACTGGTGCAACACCAGCGCATCTGCTTCCCGACGCTCGCTGACCACGAACTGATGCAGCGTGAGCATTTCGAGTCGCAGTTGCGCCTCTTTCCCGAAGGGCAGCATGTTGCGCTCGATGGCGATCGGGTCGTCGGGCAGAGCAGCACCTTTCGCATCAGCGGCGCAATCGCCCTGGCGCCGCATACCTACCACTGGATCGTCGCCGGAAACTTCTTTACCAACCACGACCCGGCAGGGGAATGGCTCTACGGCGCTGATATGAGCGTGCATCCCGACTACCGGGGGCGCGGCATTTCGCGCATGCTCTACAATACGCGCAAAGACCTGGTGCGTCGCCTGGGGTTGCGCGGCATGGTTGGCGGCGGCATGATGCCGGGGTATGTGCGCTACCGCGACCGGATGAGTCCGCTGGAGTATGCGCAGGCGGTTGCGGCCGGCACTCTGATCGACCCGACGCTGACGCCGCAACTGCGCGCCGGTTTTGAACTGCGCGGCATTCTGCCCAACTACATCGAGGCTGGCGATCTTGGCAACGACTCGACGCTGATTGTTTGGGAGTATCGGGAATGATACGGGGATTTTTTCCCTGGCGCCGCGCTTTCTGATGCGGTATCGTTGAAATAAGTGAAAAGGGCGGAACGATGTGTCCCCTGCGATAACGCCAAACCGATGAAAGCCTGATGATGAGCGATGGAAGGAGTGACATGAAACGAGTTTGGGTTGCGATGACCGGGCCGCTGAAGATCGCGCGTCGTATCACGGGCGTGTTTTTATTAACGCTCGGCATTCTTGGTCTGTTGCTGCCGGTGCTGCCCGGCTGGTCACTGATCATCCCCGGTGTGGCGCTGCTCGGGCGGCGTGATCGCCTGGTGCGCCTGAGCCACCTGGCGGTGCGGTATGCGCTGCGTTGGATGCGGTGCAGCCGTCAGCCGCACCTTCGGGCACTTGGGCGGCGCCTGACAACCGAGTATGGGCACACCCGGCGTCTGGTGCTCCCCGCCATTGTTGCCACAGAACGCGCCGTTGCCCGTGCGCTGGCATGGTAGGGGGTAGGGGTGAGGAGTGAGGAGTGAGACTCTCCACTTCTTGCCTCTTGCCTCTTGCCTCTTGCCTCTTGCCTCTTGCCTCTTGCCTTTTGCCTGGCTTCACCTTCCCACGTTCAACGTTCAACGGTTCCACCTTCAACCTTCAACCTTCAACCTTCGCACCTGCGCCGGGCAACCGCGCCATTCCCGTGAATGACTGTATCCGGTTGTGGTATCATGATCCTGTCAAAAGATGAGGAAGGGGTTTTTGTCTCTCGTTTTCCATACGCGCATAACCAAGCACCATACCACCGAAGAGGTTCCATGTCCAGCCGGGTTCAAAACATTCGAGGCATGCGCGATCACCTGCCGTCAGCCATGATCCTGCGGCAGTACATCGTCAGTATGCTGACATCCGTTTTCGAGCGGTACGGTTTCGAGCCGTTGCAAACGCCGATCATCGAATACGCCGAAACGCTCGACGGCAAAATCGGCGATGATGAGAAGTTGATCTATCGCTTCGAGGATCACGGCGGTCGCAAGGTGGCGCTGCGCTTCGATCAGACGGTGCCGCTGGCGCGGGTGGTGGCGCAGTATCAGGGGCAACTCCTGTTTCCGTGGCGGCGATACGCTATCGGTCAGAGTTACCGCGGCGAACGCCCTGGTCGTGGTCGCTACCGTGAGTTGTGGCAGGCGGACATCGACATTGTCGGCTCGGCGTCGCCGATGGCGGACGCGGAAATCCTGGCTGTGCTGACGGATGCGCTGACCGCGCTCGGTTTTACCGGTTTTACTACGCTGATCAGCCATCGCCAGGTTCTCGGCGGCATTGCGCGCGTTTCTGGTCTCGATGATGATGCGGCGGCGAATGTCTATCGCGCGATCGACAAACTCGACAAGATTGGCATTGAGGGGGTGCGCAACGAATTGCTCCAGAGCGGCGTGGCGCCCGACGCCGCCGAACGTATTCTGGCGCTGATCGACCTGCGTGGCGACGCCGATGAGGTGCTCGACGAACTGGCGCGGCGGTTGCAGGGCGACGATCGGGCGCAGCAGGCGATCATCAATCTGCGCGCGATCACCGGCTACGCACGCGCTATGGGCGTGCCCGACGAGCGAATGGTCATTGCGCCGCGCCTGGCGCGCGGGCTGTCGTACTACACCGGCGCCGTCTTCGAGTCGATTGTGCATAACCCGCCGATGGGGTCGCTGCTTGGCGGCGGGCGCTACGATGAGTTGATCGGCACGTTTGCCGGGCGCTCGATCCCGACCGTCGGGCTGGCGTTTGGGATCGAACGTTTGCACGATGTCATGGAGGAATTAGGCATGGGACCGGCGTCGCGCACGATTGCGACGGCGCTGGTCACGCTCTTCAACCCGGAGATGGCGGCGGAGAGCCTGCGGCTGGCGCGGGAGTTGCGCCAGGCAGGGTTGCTGATCGAGACAATGCTCGATCCTTCCGAGAAACTGGGACGGCAACTCCAGTACGCCGACCGGCGCGGCATTCCGTATGCACTGGTGCTCGGACCTGATGAACTGGCGCGCGGTGAAGTCGTGGTGAAGCATCTGCGCAGCGGCGAACAGCAAAGCGTGGCGCGCCACGCCGTTGCCGGCATGCTCCACTCGGCAGCGGAAGCGCAACGTGCTCCGCGAACAGCGAATGAGCAGGGAGGCACGCATGAGCGACTCACTTCTTGAGACGACCATCATCCAGTTTCTTGATCGCCTTGCCAGCAGCGCGCCAACGCCGGGTGGCGGGAGTGTCGCTGCGTTGACCGGCGCCATGGCGGCGGGGCTGATCACGATGGTGTGTGACCTGACGATCGGCAAGAAGCAGTATGCCGAGTTCGAGGCGGAAGCGAAAGCCATCCGCGAACGCGCCGAAACGTACCGCGCCGAACTGCAACATCTGGCGCAGGCGGATATCGATGTGTTCAACCAGTTGTCGGCGGTCTACAAACTGCCGCGTACCACCGAAGCGGACGCGGCAAGCCGGCGAGCGGCGATCCAGAAAGTTATGCGGCAGGCGACCGAGATCCCGCTCCGCACGGCGCGTGCCGCTGCTGCACTCCTGCCGCTCTGCGCTCCGCTTGCCCGCTATGGGAATCGAACGGCAGTGACTGACGTTGCTGCTGCTGCGCTCCTGATCCGCGCAGCGGTTCCGGCGGCGTTGATCAATGTCGAAAGCAATCTGACGGTGATCGAAGACCAGATCTTTGCGCGAGAGGCGCGCGCTCAGGCGGAAGATCTGCTGATTGGCCTCGATGGCGAGGTAGAGGGGGTGTTGACACTGACGCGAACTCGTCTCAAAGGATAAGTACGGCATTTCGGCGGTCTTCTCCGGTTTGTGAGCCGGTCGCAGTAATGGACGAAACCCAAGGAGGGGGAGCATGCACGACCTGATTATTGTCGGCGGTGGCGCCGCCGGCCTGGCGGCAGCGGCCTACGCCCTCGACAAGCAACTCGATGTGATGGTCGTTTACGAGAACCTGGGCGGGAAGATCAACCAGAAGTTCACCATGCACGCTGACACCGATTTCCTGGTAGGGCACATTCTCGTGCACCTCGACGCGCCTGAAACGGCGCCGGAAGAGGTGACACGCCTGGGTGCGGAGACGGTGCAGGAGTTCGAGCGACAGGTGACGACACAGCGCGGACGCGCGTTGTTCGACCGGGTGCGCCGGGTGACAAAGGAAGGCGATGTGTTCAAGGTCGAGACGGAGCGTTCCGGCACGTTGCAGGCCGCAGCGGTGATTATTGCATCGGGCGCCGTGCCGAGGCAGATCGAAGCGCCGGGTCGAGAGTTCATCAACCATGGCATTGGGTATACGCCGGTCACGTTTGCGCGCGCACTCGCCGGGAAGACGGCAGTGGTCATTGGATGCACACAGCGCGCGCTGCGCGGCGCCGCCGAACTGGCCCGCACGGCAGCGCAGGTGTATCTGGTTGCGGCGCAGTTCCCGCACGATGACCCGATCTTTGCCGTGCTGCGGAAGCGCCCAAATGTCGAAGTCCTCGAAGGATATGCGGTGGCCGAAGTCACCGGCACTTCATCGGTCGATACGGTAGTTGTCGAGCAGGATGGCAAGGTGCGTCGCCTGCCGGTGGATGCCGCATTCGCCGATGTGGGGTTGACGCCGAATGCGGCGATGGTGAAGGACCTGGTCGATACTGATGCCGAGGGCTTCATTATTGTGGATAAGCGGAATGCCACCTCGATGCCGGGGTTGTTCGCCGCCGGCGATGTGACGACGGTGTACGGCGAGCATACGCTGATCGCCATTGGCGAGGGGGCGCGCGCCGCACTCGCCGCGCACGATTACCTGCTGGCGCGGGGATGAGGCATCGTTGGTGGAAGGTTGCAGGTTGCAGGTGGGAAGGTGGAACCGTTGAACGTTGAATGTGGGACAGTGGGTATGGGCAAACGGCCCGCTTGCCCATACATGCCGGGTTTGAACGCATCTCTGCCCCCACGCCAGCGCATAGCCAAACGCACTATGTTGGGGCGCCCCTTGTGGGCGCCCCTACCGTTGCGCTCTGCTGCGCCTTCGCCAACCGCCCGCCGGTGACGGTCACATCCAACCGCGCACCTCGCCTGATCTCACGGGTCTTGGCGGAAGACGCGCCCGGCCCGTGAGGTCTTCGCATTGCATGGGTCCAGGCATGAAGTGTCAGACGGCAAGCAAGCGCATCTCTGCTGCGCTGCGCCTGGGCTGGCGACTGAAGTCGCGCCGGGCGGGCGTTCCGCCGCAGGTCCATCAGGGGCGATTTCAATCGCTGGCAGCCGGAGCGTCGTTTCCTGACACATCATGCCTGCACCCGCCTTGCATCTGTCCCCGTCGGTCAACGTGACCGGCGGCAGGGATCGCAGGCGCGCCGGGGTCCTCTCCCAACCCTGGAGGTCTTGACCATCGTAGGGGCGTCCACAGGGGAGCGCCCCTACGATGGCGCACCCGGCGGGCGTCTGTCGCCCACTCCCTACTCCTCCGCAGGCGGAACCTCGATCTCACACACCCCCGCCATGCACGCCAGTTCCTGCGCGGCGTTCGTCAGGTCTTCCTCCTCGTAGCGCCAGATCTTGCTGAAGTCGATCTCCGGGAACTCCGCCGCCAAGCGCTCGTACTCCTCTTTGGTGATTTCGACATACGGCATCTGCGCATACTGCGCATCGAACGACGGCAGGAACGTCAACCCGCCGATCACGTCGCGGTGCTCCCAGACCCACTTCATCAGGTCGATCACTTCGTCCGGCTTGTATGTCACGGTGCACGAAGGATTGTGCTCCGTCCAGTACAGTTTGTTCTGCAACCAGTACTCGCACTGCTCGATGGCGGAGCGTTGATCGCGGGTGATCGCGCCTTCCGGCGATTTGACCGGGAAGTGAATGACCCAGGTGGTCGCGTTTTCGCGCGTCTGGCCATTCTCCGGGTCCATCGGCGCGCCAGCGTCGCGCAGCACCTTGAACAGCGGCGAATGCACCGATACGCGCACATTGCGGATGTAGTACGGCGCCCAACGCGCATGGAGGCCGGAAGAGCAGTCGAGCAACTGTGACGAATTGCCGCTCGGTTTGACGCAGGTGATCGCCGCCGACGGATTGATCCCCAGGCTCATGGCCGTCTGCCGGTTGACCTCGATGGCGATCTCCTTCAGGCGCCGCTTAACTTGCGCATCCTGCGCAATGGGACTGTCCATCTGCCCGGTAATATCAACGCCGAGCAGCCGTTCTTCCTCGCAGTTCCGCTGCCACATCGGGCGCAGACCGGGGAAGTGCGTCGCCAACGATTGGATGGTGCCGATGATCGTCGCCACTTCGACCTTGTCGCGCAGCGTGTCGAATGTGTCATCAACGCGCGCGACGGCGGCGGTCAGGTTGCAGAACTGCCATGGGCGCAGGACGATCTCGCCGCATGGGTTCGTGCCGAACTCCGCCTCTTTTCGCCGCGCCGGCTTCATCAGATTCGACGATTCGCGGTTGAAGATGCCGGGTTCGCCGCGCTGCGACTCGACCATTTCCATAAAATGGCGAATGAACTCGCGTTGCGTCAGGCCGCCACGGGGCCAGACCGCCGAGTTATTGGCGTTCCAGCGCTGGCTGTTCTCGCGCTCGAAATCGCCCGACTTCGCCAGCCGCATCTCATCATCGTCGTAGTCGAACAACGAAATCATGGCGGTGCGCCGCACACCGCCGCTCACCGCTGCGTTGCCGACGGCGCACATAATGTCGTGCGCATCGATTGGGCGCAGGAAACTCCCCTGCCGCGCAAAAATGCGATTGCGCGTAAAGTCGAGCATAGCGCGGAATGGTTCAGGTCCAGACGCCCGCCCGCCTTTGGTGCGCAACGGCGCACCCGCCGGGCGCAGGTGCGACAGGTCGAAGTGCACATCGCCGCCCTCGAACCAGGTTTCGAGACCGTAGCGCAGCGCGTCCGCCCATCCTTCCGCCGAGTCTTCGACGACGAAGGTGGTCGGCGGCTTGCCGGTCTGCCGCTTAATGCGCGGGAAGTTTTCAACATACCGGCTTTCGACTGAAAAGCCGACGCCACAGCCAGCCATCGAAATAATCAGCGCCTCGACGAACGAGTCAATACTTTCGACCGGCTGGTAACTGCAATTGTAGATTGCCACCGCATTGCGCCGCGCCGCAGGACCGGCCATCGCCAGCAGGCGCATCGAGGGCATGGCGCGCATTTCGAGAATGCTGCGCCGGATGCGCTCATACGTCTCGCGCGGCAGGCGGTCGCCCGCGAGTTCGTGCAGGTAATCGACCGCGCGATCCACGGTTTCGATCCAGGTTTCGCGTCGCCCCAACTCATAATTGAAGCGCGAATACTTATCGAAGAACTGGAACTGCTGCAACGGCGTCGGGAAGTAGATGCGCGCCTCATCGAACGCGCGTCGCACATGGTCGGGGATCGGGCGGCGCTCCCGTTCGCGGGCGCGTTCGGCGCGGTACAGGATGTAGCGCTTGGCAGCCTCGAACTCGCCGGCTGCCTGCAACACCATCTCAACAATATCCTGCACCCCCTCGACGGTTGGCGGTTTGCCCTGCGACTTGGCGGCGACGATATTGACGACGCGCTGCGCCAATTCGGGGATTGGCGTGTCGGGGGTGCGCCCAAAACTGGCGAAACAGCGCGCCATCGCGTTTTCGATCCGCGTCACGTCGAACGGAACCACCCGCCCATCGCGCTTAATGATCGTGGTTGGAACAACGATACCCGGATGGAGCGCATCAATCGCTCCGTTGCCGTGTGTTCCGTTCAGCGCCGTGTGTGATTGCGTCATGTGCCCATGTCCTCCTGAAACAAGACTATCAGGCGCCCGGCGGTGCGCCGATCAGTTGCCGGATTCGCTGCATCGCCCTTCACTATGTAAAGCAATTCGGTTATGGTCAAGCCGGTCAGAATGCGCTCACGCCAGTGACAGGGAATGGGTAGTGGCGTTTATGCTGGTAATCGTCCATATATCGTATAGAAGAGGGTGGAGTACTTCCTAAATATGGCGCTGCAAGGATAGCACACCTCTGGAGATGTGTCAAGGCTTGCGAGCACGAGCAAGCAAAATCTTTACAACAGGTAGTAGGGCGGAGTGCAGCCCGCAGTTCCAGACCCTCCCCCGCTACAAGAGTACAATGGATTGTAGAAAAGGTGTATAATGACCTATCACCTGGGCGCATCTGTCCCAAACCGCGCCAGGTGGTGGTCAGTCCGGTTCATTGGGATCGCAGTACAACGTTGACCTACCATCGCACCATTGCGAGCCAGTTGCTTCGTTCGGCCCTGATCGCCGGTCTGGCAGCTTCTGGTAGTGGGTATCCGCCGCTGACGGAAATCTACGTCGAGCGAGGCGTCGTGCCTGCGCGGAACAGGAGCGGTTCCGCGCCATTGCCGCTTGCTGATCTTGTGCGTGTGCCAGGTGCGCGCCTTGTGCTCGAAGGGTGCGCCGGCAGCGGGAAGAGCATGCTCGTGCGCCGCCTGGCGCTGGCGTGCGCCGCTGCCGTGACCGGGGAACCGGAAGGCGCAGCGGCAATGCTCGTCGATTGGACGCCGCCAGCGCCGCTGCCGGTGCTGCTCGAGGCGTCTGTATTCCTCGACGCCTCCGATCCGTGGGCGCTGATCGAGGCGCAATTGTCCGCCGGCGGTCTCGTCGCCTTTGCCGGATCGGTGCATCAGGCGCTGCGCAATGGCGGGGCGCTCGTGATCATCGATGGTGTGACGCCTCATGCTACCCCGCTGGTGACGCGGATCGTTGCAGCATTTCCCGCCAACCGCTACATCTGTACCTGTCGCCCGCATCTCAATGCAGACGCCTCGCCAGCGTCGCTCTTGCAGGCACACGGCTTTCAGACATGGCATCTTGCGCCGCTTGAACGCGCTCAGGTCGATACCCTGGTCGCCCGCCTGCTGACTGCCATGCATCGGCGGAAGGTTGCGCACGAGACGCCGCTGCGGAGCGGACCGATTGACGAACAGATCGCCGACCTCCAGGGGCGCCTGCTCATTGATGACGGACTGCGGGCATTAACGTTCGAGCCGCTGGCAGCAGCGATCGCGGTGACGGTTGACGCCGGCGGGCGCACGCTCCCGGCTGCGCGCGCCTGGGTCTACCGACAGGTCATCGCGGCGTTGTGGGGTGATGATGCTCCCCCGCCAACGGTGCTGGCGCCGCTGGCGCTGGCGTTGCATCGCGCCATGGAAGATGATGGGCAATCAAGCGCACTGATGCGCGCCGATGTCGAACGGCTGATCCGGGAAGGCGTCCCTGATGCCGACAATCATCTGATTGCCGCCATTATCGAGCGCGCCTTCGAGACCGGCCTCCTCGACGTGCGTGCTGGCGAGGCGTCTCAACCGGCATACCATATGCCACAGATGGGATTGCGCTCCTTCCTGGCGGCGCATGCCCTGGCGCACGCCGCCGATTTCGATGCGATCATGGCGCGCTATGCCGGTGATCCTGCCTGGCGCGAGACCCTCACGCTTGCGGTGTGGCAGCGCATCAACGCTGCGCCGACAGATGATGAGCAGGGTCAGGTCTCAGACCTGACCCTGCCGGGGGACCTGCGTGAACTATTGTCGTCACCTCGACAGGCTCGGCGCACTGCTGCCGGACAAACCGGAGATGCGCAGTCGGCAAAGAAACGATTTTCACGACAAACGCCGATTTCCCGTCCGGTGCTGCAACAGAGGACAGACGCTGCGGTCGACCGTCCAGAGCGGACGGCGTTGCTTCTCGCCTCCTGCCTGGAAGCGCTGGACGCGCAGCGGTTTCCTGCGATGCTCCCCGAGGTGCAACAGCATCTGCTGACGGTCATGGCCGATCCTGCGGTTGCGGCGGAAGATCGTGTGCAGGCGGGGCTGATGCTGGGACGGTTGGGCGATCCGCGCTTCGAGCAAGGGCGAGGCTTAGACCCGCCCCCGCTGCTGCCGCCATTGGCGCAGATTGACGCCGGCGTCTTTGTGTATGGCACGAATGACGCGCCATACAGCGAAGAAGGACCGGCGCAGCGCATCGACCTGCCCGCCTATCAGATCGGCATCTACCCGGTTACGAACGCGGAGTACGCCCGTTTCCTGGCAGCGCGTCCGAACCATCCCAAACCGCATTACTGGTACGACCCGCGCTTCAACAATCCGTCGCAGCCGGTTGTCGGCGTCACCTGGCACGATGCCGTGGCCTATACGACGTGGCTGACCCGCGTCCTGGCAGCCGAAGGGCGTCTTCCCCCGGGCATGGTGGTGCGCCTGCCACTCGAAACCGAGTGGGAAAAAGCCGCCACGTGGGGACCTCGCGCGCGCGTCAAGCGTCGCTTTCCCTGGGGCGACCAGTGGGTTGCGGGGGCGGCGAATGTCGCCGAGACCCGCACCAGACCTGATGGGAAGTCACGTTGGGCAACGACGCCGGTGGGATGTTTTCCCGGCGGCGTAAGCCTGTATGGCGTTCACGACATGATCGGGAATGTCTGGGAATGGACGGCGAGCAGTGTCGAAGCATCACCGAGTCGCGGACTTGTGACGGGGCGGAGAACGACGTTGCCACGCTGTTCTGCCGATTCCTTGAGTGAGTCATTATCGGCGCCACGCCGCCACTACATGCTGCGCGGATCGTCGTTCAACTCGACGAACGCCCACGCGCGAGCCACCTACCGCGGCAGTCATCTCCCACCGGATTACTGGCGCTACAACATTGGCTTCCGGGTCGTGATTGCGCGTCCGGTGGCGGGGGAATGAACCGGGAACCGAGAACTGAGAACTGAGAACTGAGAACTGAGAACCAGGAACAGGGTAGGGAGTAGGGAGCGGGGAGCAGGGAGTAGGGAGTGGGGACTCACTTTCGCACCTTCGCACCTTCCCGCCTGCCGCCTTTCCTCCTTCTCACGTTCAACGTTCAACGTGCAACGTGTAACGACCTTCGCGCCTGAAACGTTCGCACCTTCCCGCCTGCCGCCTTTCCTCCTTCTCACGTTCAACGTTCAACGTGCAACGCGCAACGACCGTCGCGCCTGCAACCCTCTCGCCTCCTGCCGCTCACACACATCCACATCCGTCCGGAATACCGTACAATGTTCCGGTGCGGATACACAGGTCGAGAGCAACGTTCCAGGCTCTGCGCTCAATGTCGAGATGTCGCTGCGTTCTTCCGCCCGACAGCGCCGGATCACGACAGGAGAGCACACGCCGTGAACATTGCCTTTATCGATTCGTGGGTTCAATCGAGCGCCGAAGGAAGCGGCACCGCTGTCGCCATTAACGGGTTACACCATACGCTTCAGAAACACGGCATTCGCGTGACGCGGCTGGCGCCGCTGCAACCCTGGCCCCGGAACCTGACGGCGCGCCGCCTGCTGTTCAATCTGCACCTGCCGGCGATCCTGAACCGTCTGCGCTACGACCTGGTGGTCGGTTTCGACATCGACGGGTTCCTCTGGTCGAAACGAGAACGGCGCACTCCATACCTAGCAAGCATCAAAGGCGTGTTGGCGGAGGAGTCGCGCCAGGAGCGCGGCGCCGTCCGGCGGCTGCTCTGGTCGCTGTCGCGGCTCGAAGGCGTCAATGCGCGGCATGCCGATGGCGTGATCACGACGTCGGATTACTGTCGCCGGGCAATACGGCGCCACTACGGCGTGGCAGAACAACGCGTGCGTCTGGTTCCCGAAGGGATCGACCTGAAACGCTGGCGCCGCATTGCACGGGAGGCGCCGCGACGCAGCGATGGAGCAACCATCCTGTGCGTGGCGCGCCAGTATCCGCGCAAGCATATTGCCGATCTGCTGCGCGCTATGCCGCTGGTGCGCGCAGCCATTCCCAAGGCGCGCGCCGTGGTGGTCGGCGATGGACCGGAGCATGCCGGCCTGCGCGCGCTTGCCGCCGAACTGCGTCTTGGCGACGCCGTGAACCTGGTTGGCGCCATTCCTGATGATGATGCTGTGGCGCGCATGTATCACCGCGCCGACATCTTTTGCCTGCCCAGCGTTCAGGAAGGGTTCGGCATCGTCTTCCTCGAAGCGATGGCGAGCGGTTTGCCGATTGTGGCGACGACCGCCGCAGCGATCCCCGAAGTCGTGCCGCATCGCCGCGCCGGGCTGCTCGTGCCGCCGGGCGATGTGAGCGCGCTGGCGGCGGCGCTGATCGAATTATTGCGCAACCCGGATCAGCGCGCCGCCTATGGCGCATTTGGCCAGGCGCACGTCGAAGCATACGACTGGGAGCGCGTCGCCGACCGGTTCCTCGATCAGGTCGAACCGTTTCTATCCCCTGCCGCCGCCGTGACCCCCTAACTTCTCGGCTTCGCATTGCCAAACACCGGTTTCGGTCCGCCCGACGGCGCTGCCCAGCGCGCGGCATTGGCGATCACCCGGCGCACATTCGGGTCGCGGTAGGTCGGGTAGGATTCGTGACCGGGGCGGAAGTAGAAGATTTTGCCGCGCCCGCGGGTATAACAGCACCCGCTGCGAAACACCTCGCCGCCGGTAAACCAGCTGATAAACACCAGTTGCTCCGGCGCCGGAATGTCGAACCGTTCACCGTACATCTCCTCCGGCAGTTCGAAGCACTCATCCAGCCCGGCGGCAATCGGGTGCCCCGGCTCGACAACCCACACGCGCTCGATGTCATCCGCCTCGCGCCACTTCAGATCGCAGGTTGCGCCCATCAGTTTGCGGAAGATCTTCGAGAAGTGACCGGAGTGCAACACGATCAACCCCATGCCGTCGAGCACGCGGGCGTGTACTTTGTCGACGACGGCATCCTGCACCAGGTGGTGCGCCATATGCCCCCACCAGATCAACACATCGGTCGTTGCCAGCACCTCATCGGTCAACCCGTGCTCCGGCTCGTCGAGGGTGGCGGTGCGCACCTCGAACCCGCCATGTGCTCGGAGTCCTTCAGCGATCGCGCCATGAATCCCCTGCGCACCGTAGATGCTGCTCGCCGGGTGGCGGCTGTCCTGCTCGTGGCGAAACTCGTTCCAGATGGTGACTCGGATGGTGGTCATTATGATGTCCTTTCAAAGAGTCAGGGCAGCAAGGAGCGTATGGCGACTAAGATTCGCTCGGCTGCCTGAATAGCCTGTTCTGCCTGTATCGAAGATACGTGAACTGTACCACCATAGTCTCCGAGATTTCGTATTTCAAAGAGCCAGTTCAAGTCTTTGCCCAATTCTTTGCTCATTTTTCCTGTTTTGACGAACCTTTGATGGATCGCAGCGATAACTCCGCTGTGCTTACTGAAATCCAGTCCTTCACTTAGCAGAATAGCTGTAGCCCCGTAAAACGCCGCATAATACGCACGAGAAGCAGCAAAGTCGTCCCATAATAGCGAGATCTCTGGCTGACTGTATGGATTGATCCGCTCGCTCAAGATAAGCGGCGCTCTCCAGTTTACGGTCTGGCGTCATATGAAAACGCCTTCTTTCTTGACATTACGGTAAAGTTGAATGCTTCCCCGATCAAATTCATCGAAGGGAACTGGTCGTGCCGAAATGAGATGATCTGATTCTAGTTGGATGGGATATAGAATCTCGATAATCTGACGAAGTTCCGAAAAATAGTCAAACGGCTAGTTGAGCAAGACCAGGAGATCAATATCGCTTGCGGCATCAAACTGGCTCCGCGCGACAGAGCTGTGCAGAATGACCCCTTTGAGACGTGCGCCATAGTGACGCTCCAGCGCTGCTCTGGCTTGCCTGATAATGTCGCTCACCGATGCCATTCAGATCACCTCCGTAACCAGCGCCACGAGTCTAACACACCCCTTTCTGCCCGGCAAACGTGCTCATTTATGAAGCGATTGCACGTTTCTGCGAACGCTTCAATACGAACGCAATCGCCGAGCGCAGGTCGCTCCGGGTGATCAACCCCTTCAGATTGACCCCCAGGCCAACGATCGTCTGCGCCAGTTCGGGGGAGACGCCAACCAGAATAGCGCGCGCGCCGAGGAGCGTAATCCCCTTTGTCGCCTGGATCAGATGATTGGCGACTGCCGTGTCGATCAGCGGCACGCCGGTAATGTCGATGATTGCCCATTGTGCGCGGTAGCGCTGCACGCTCTTCAGCAGCGCATCGGTGATCTGCTCGCTACGCGCGGTGTCGATGTCGCCAATGAGCGGCAGAACCAGGGCATCCTTCGTCACCGGCAGCACCGGGGTCGAGAGTTTGCGGATAGTTGCCAGCAGGTGCGCCTGCTGCTCGATCAGCGCCCGCTGCTCCGCCTGGCTGCGCCTTAGCGCCTCTTCCATCTCCTTCCGCGCCGTAACGTCGAAAGCAATGCCGACCAGGCCGGTCACGCGCCCGTGATCATCGCGGAACGGGGCTTTGTAGACCATCAGCCAGGTCACGCGCCCATTCGCCTCGGTGATTTTCTCTTCGATGCCCAGGTGTGGCTCGCCGGTCGCCATCACCTGCTCATCGTCGGCGATGTACGCTTCCGCATCTTCCGGCACAAACAGATCATGGTCGGTCTTTCCTTCAACCTCATCGACCGAAATGCCGGCGGCATCGGCGAAGACGCGGTTGCCCAGAATATACCGGTGGCTGCGATCCTTCAGGTAAATCATCGCCGGGATTGTATTGAACAGCGCATGTTGAATGTCTCGACTACGGCGCAGTTCTTCTTCGATCTGTTTCCGTGCCGTGATGTCGATCGCAACCCCGACCATGCCAACCACGGCGCCGCTGCGGTCGCGGTAGGGCACAGCCGAGTTCGACACCCATCCAATCGTGCCGTCTGGACGGCTTACCGGCAGTTCGACCCCCATACTCGGCTCGCCGGTCGCCATGACGCGCTCGTCGTCGCTCAGATACGCCTCTGCAACTTCTGGCGGGAAGAGATCATGATCGGTCTTGCCCGCCATGTCTTCGGCACGCACCCTGATGCGTTCGGCGAATGCGCGATTGCCATACAGGTAGCGATGCTCCCGGTCCTTGAAGTACACTATTGCGGGTATGGCATCGACCATGCCATACCCGCGTTCGACGAGGCGCTCTAATTCGGTGATGCGCTGCTGCGCCGCCTCCAGGTCCGCTTCGAGTTCTGCGACCCGGCGCTCGAGTTCTATGCAGCGGTTATCCGACATGTTATTCATACACCCTCGTTACTCAACCGGTATTTCCTTGGAGTTGAGCGACACGTCGATCCCGGCGCGTCGCCGGATCGCCTGTGCAATGAAGTAGACAATCAGCCCCGACAGGAAGATGCCGATGTTGATCAGGAACATGCCGAACCCCAGCACCCCCTCGCTCAGAGTGGCGGGATCGAGACTGATGCCGGAGAAAGGGTCGTTCAGGTACGCCCACTCCATCACGGCGCACGCCACAAGCGACAGCACGCCGACAATGCTGATCACCGGCATGCCCGCCACCCGCCACTTCACCGGCGATCCTTCAAAGACATCGGGACGACGGTACGGCAGCAGAACCGCTGCCAGCGACACCAGCATGAAGGTCAGAATGAACCCGAAGATGCCGGAGAGGGTTGCGAAGTAGGGCGTGAACACATAGATCGCCAGCGATGCAATCGACAGAATGCCCATAATCCACAGGCTGACGACCGGTGTGTGGAAGCGCTCGCTCACCGTCGCCAGGCGCGCCGGCATCAATCCATCCACCGCGTATGCCAGCAGGTTGCGCGACGCATTCAGAATCTGCCCTGGCAGCCAGGCGTAGGACCAGAAGATGAAGCCGAAGCAGATCAGGAACGCGACCAGCGGATGCTGGCTCGCGTAGGCGAGCAACTCGTGGAAACGCGGCATGGCGCTCAAGCCGACGGTTTCTGCTCCCAGATCACTGAGCGTGCTCACCGCGCCGAGGAAATCGGCGCCAACTGCGCGCATCGTCGCCCACACCAGCAGAAACCCCCACACAGCAGCGTAGATGACGGTTCCAGGAATAGCCCATGTCTGCAACCGCGCCGCCTGTTTCACCTCGCCGCCAATGTACGCCGACGAGAAACTGAACCCCATCGTCAGGTAGATCCAGGTCATCGGCAGCAGGGTGTTCATCCAGTCGAACGGCGCCGCAGCATAGCCGCTGGCGCCGACGATCTGCTGGTAGGTGTCGGGCTGTCCGTTCAACGCGCCGACATAGCGGTTGAACACGTCGGGGAACGTTGCGGCATCGGCAGTCAAGCCGACGACCAGCGCCACGAGCGCGCTCACCGTCGCCAGCAGGAAGAGCGCATTCTGCACGCGAAAGAACGACTTCAACCCGATGGTGAACAACGTCGTCAGCAGCAGGATCAGAATGGCGCCGACAACGAACTGCCCGGTAGGGGTCACCGCCCAATCGGCGATGTCGATCAGCGCAGTAGTGCCGGTCATCGCCGCGAGCACGCGACAGAACGGCGCCACGCCATAGGTCGCCAGAAACGCCGAGGGCACGCCGCCATACAGGATCCACCAGATTGTCATGTTCCAGCTGCCCATCATGCCCAGCGCCGGACCGAGCACGCGGCTGACGTACACATAGTCGCCGCCGCTGCGTGGCATCGCAGCCGAGAGAAACGCATAGACGCAGGCGGTCGGCAGCGCCAGCAGCGCGCAGAACAGCAGCGACAGGTACATGTTGCCGCCCGCATACGAAGGGATGATCAGGAGCATGAGCGCGACCATCAACCCGACGCTGATAAAATTGACGTTGTATACCAGCACGTCGAGCATGCTCGCCTGACGCACCAGACCGGTCGCTTTGCGGGCAAAGGTGCGAGGAGCGGCGATTGATTGCGAACGTCCTGCCACGTTGCGCCTCCTTTCAATCACAGAAGGTCGAACCCGAAACGGTGATTGATATCCCATGCCAGCGCGCGCGCCGGCGCGCCATCGACGGCGCCGAGCGCCAGCGGCAGCACGGCGAACATGTATGCCTGTCCGCTGCGCAGGGCATCGAGGTTGCAGAGGTTTTCGGCGATGAGGATGTCAGCGCCAAGGAGGGTGGCGTGCGCCATTTCCCCGCCGCCAACCGTCGAGTCGACATTCAGCGCATCGACGGCTACCAGCGACACGCGGCATTCGACGAGCGCGTGCGCCAGGTCGGCGCTCAGATACGGATGCCGGAAATAGCGCGCGTCCTGCCAGAACGCTTCCCAGCCGGTGCGGATGACGACGATCATGCCCGGATGGAGATCGGCGCCGGCGAGAATGTCGGCGCCAATCGGGGCGTCTTCGGCATACCCGCAGGCATCGACGACGACCCCCGAGGCGACAAAGCGTTCGGGCGGAAATGCGTCGATCCCGCGCCCATCGGCAAAATAGTGGAGCGGCGCATCGAGATGCGTGCCGCTGTGACTTCCCAGGCGCAGCGCGCTGACCCGCCAGGGAGGCGCGCCGCCGGCGACGATCTGCACTTCGGGATCGCCAGGATAGACCGGCATGCCGCTCACCAATATCCGTGTCAGATCGTAAATCATTGCATCTCCGTCTTCTGTAGCACGATCATCATGAACCCGGACTTTTGGAGCGCACGTGCGGGGCGTTCGGCGTTGATTTCGACAGGTTCAACCTGCGTGGCTGAGTGCACGTCTGACTCCCGTCAGAGCAAGCGTCGTGAGACAGCCTGTGCGCCGCACATTTCCCGGCCCGCGCGGGCAGGCGTCGCACCCGTCGCCCGTGGCTTCCGCCGCCGGGCAGGCAGGCGGATAGCGGCATATTCATTCAAAAACTTTTGCTCCACCACCGCGTCTACCCGCTCACCAGCTGATGCGCCCGGATGCGATCGCCTTCGAGCGTGATCAACGCGCCGTGCAGCACCCCTTCGCCATAGGCGCTGCCCGGGTTGATGCACAACGTGCGCCCGATCCGCACTGCACCCCGCGACTCGTGGATGTGCCCATGCAGCGCGAGCAGCGGCTGAAATTCCTCGATCACCCGTCGCACGGCTGTGCTCCCCACCGGCGTCATCACCACCTGCCCGCCCTCGGTCACAACCGTCAGATCGTTGCGCACCTGCGGCGCATCATCGAGCGTGCTGCGATAGGGCGGACTGTGCAGCACAAAGATTGCCGGACGGCTGCGGTCAAGGCGGTCGGCGACGGCGCGGATCCGGCGTTCCAGGTCTTCTTCGCTCATCTCGCGCGGACTGTGCCAGGGCGTCGGCGGCACCCACGACTCGCCCAGAATCTGGTAGCGGCCCCATTCCAGTACGCATCCATCGGGGTTACGCACCACGTTGCCGCTGCGCAGCGCGTCATCGAGCGCCGGTTCATCATCGTTGCCGGCCATCACGAAACAGGCGACGCCGCTGCCTGCCAGTCGTTCTTCGGCAAGCGCGATCCAGCGTCGCACCGCGTCGATCATCACGCGGCGGAACACCTGATCCAGGTAGCCGGGTTCCGCTTCCAGGCGGTGGTATTCGTCCGGCGAGCAGCGGTATGGATAGAAACCGTTGAAGCGGATATTCTTTTCGAGCGTCGCCAGTTCTGCATCGTCGCGGGCAAGCGTTTCCTGCCCCAGAAACGACGCCCGATACCCGTGCGGCGTCTCCACCAACGGCATGAGCATCTTGCCGGTCAGATCGCCGCCCATCACCAGCGCCTGCGCGCCGTAGAACTGCGCTGCGTTCAGGAATTTGAGCCAGCAGCGCTCCGAGCCGTGAATGTCGCTGCTGTAGAACAGCCGCACCGTCGCGTCATCATTCGTTCGTTGTTTGCGGTTGAAGAGCCACATCCTCATCCGCCTTCATCGGGAATATCGTACCAGCGCACCCGGTCGCCGATCCGCGCCCGCATTTTCCACGCCATCGTCTTCGGGCATTGCTCGATCACCGCGCGCAACGCCGCGATCTGCGATGATACCCGGTATACGCCGTATGTTGGACGACCGGCAGACCACTGTTCGAGCCGTTCCAGACAGAGTGTCAGCGTCCGATAGACGCCCCAATCGCGCGCCGCTAGTTGCGCAATGTACGCAACGTCGATCGCGTTGGGTTCGGCGCCGAGCGGCAGGTCGGAGAGCAGCGCAAACAGATCGCGCAGATCGTTTTCCGTCGCCTCCACGACTTGCAGTTTGGTCAGCAGCAGATCGGTTGGCGGCAGGGTCACGGAGTGCAGATGCAGACGGTCGCGCAGGTCAAACATGTGACACATCTGAAACCGGTCGAGGAACACATCCACGTGACGTTCGTCCGAGGTGTGTCGAAAGATCAGGCGCTGCGCGCCGTGCAGCAGATTGAACTCGCGATCCGGCTCATAGCCATGATCGATGAACAGGCGGTGCAACGCCGCGCGTTCCCTGGCAAGCCCGACCATGTCGATGTCTTTGTACGAACGGCTGAACTCAGGATGCCGCGCCGTCGGGCAGAGGTGAAAGACCGCCATGCCGCCAAGCAACCGCAAACGGAGACCAGAACCGTCCGCCGCCGCAACGAGGCGTCTGGCATCGTCGTAAAGCGCATCAACCGGCATACAGAACGCGAGATGTTATGAAGGTATAAGGACGGTCAAAAGCCGTCAATATCAGCATAGCGACGGAAGGCGGATTTGTCAAACGTGAAGAACAGCGGTATTATTCAAGGCGTGAATGACATGTATTCAAATCCCGAAATGTACTACGAACGCTGGTTGACCGCCTCGCTTCAGGATGCCTGTCGGGATCACCAGATCGTTGTGCTCACCGGCGCGCGGCAGGTCGGGAAGAGCACGTTGCTGGCGCACGCCGAACCCTTCCGCCACTGGCGTTCACACACAATGGACGACTTCGACGCGCTGGATCAGGCGACGCGCGCGCCCGAAGCATTGTGGGCTGGAACCGATCGCGTCGTGCTGGACGAAGTGCAGAAAGCGCCAAAACTGCTTCAGGCAGTCAAGATTGCCGTGGATCGCAATCCGGGGAACTATCGCTTTGTTCTTTCCGGTTCCGCCAACCTGTTACTGATGAAACAGATTAGCGAAAGCCTCGCCGGTCGCGCGGTCTATTTCATTCTCGATCCCATGACGCTCGGCGAGATCCGGCGCGCGCCGCGACCCGATATTCTGGCGCGGTTGTTGAACGGCGATCTTCTAGACGAAGGCGCGCTTCCTGAAGAACCGGCAGATCCCGCCGACATCATCTTACGCGGTCTGATGCCGCCGTTGCTGCACCTTACCTCGCCGCAATCGTGGGTACGCTGGTGGGAGGGGTATGTTGCGACGTACCTGGAGCGTGATTTGCGTCAGATCGCCCAGATTGACGCTCTGGTCGATTTTCGTAGACTCATGGAACTGCTGGCGCTCCGTTCGGGTCAACTGCTGAATCAGTCGGCGCTGGCGCGCGATGCGCATATGTCGCAACCAACCGTGTATCGTTACCTGGGGCTGCTTGAGGCGACACACCTGTTTGAGCGCCTGCCGGCTTACGCTGTCAGTCACACAACACGCTTGCTCAAATCGCCCAAGATATTTCTGAACGATCCCGGTCTGGCAGTTTTTCTGGCGGGATACTACACGGTTGACGACGTGCGCGCCGCCAGAGAATACGGCGCATACTTCGAGACGCTCATCTACCACCATCTGCGTGTACTGACTCGCCTCATGACGCCAGCAGGGCGTCTCTTCTTCTGGCGCACACGCAACGGCACAGAGGTCGATTTTGTTGTCGAACACGGGCGCAAGGTTATTGCGATTGAGGTGAAGAGCGCCAGCAATCCGGGGTACGGCGACGTAGCGGGATTACGCGCATTCCTGGATGATCACCCGAACGCGGCCGCAGGCGTTCTGCTCCATAGCGGACGCGCCATCCGCCGCCTGGGTGAGAAGATCGTGGCGCTGCCCTGGACGATGCTTGCATGACGACAACTGGCGTGCTAGTCTGCAAAAGGCGACAAGAATGAAAAGCCTCACAAAAGGCGAACGCAGAGGTGACGCGACGAGCGGTCTTGATTTCTTCAATCAGTACAATTTGTCACGGCAAAAGGCAAACGTCTGGCTGTTCTGGACGCAGAAGATTGGGAAGCGCTGATCGAATGGCTAGAGACGCTGGAAGATGTGCATATCGCACGTCAGGCCTTCGCAGAACTTAAGGCTGCTGATGGTGATCGCCAGCGCGCTGGTTGGAAGGAGTGGACGAGCGTGGCTGGAGAGATAGAGTGAGTCGCTATACTGCTCTCCCAGGTCTTGCCATAAGACGGTCCATTACACCACCGTGTCCGGCGCTCTGGCGAAGAGATCGGCAACCGGCACAGCAACTGGGAAGCGATCCGACTGAAGCGTGGCGTCTGGGCCGATCAACCTCGTGAAGGCGTAATCCTCCAGCGTGGCGTCAGGTGCGCGGCAGACCAGCGCATCACGCGTTTCCGGGCGCACGATCCAGTATTCGGGGACGCCAGCGCGCGCGTAGGCGCGCCGTTTAACAACAACGGTGTCTTGCTCCGGGTTCGATGGCGATAATACCTCGGCAATCAGGTCAGGAACGCTGCGGATGCGTCGTTCACTGATAATGTCGGCACGATCGCAGCCTACCAGCACGAAGTCAGGTTGTACCGGGTCGCATCCCGGCATCAGCACACCAATCGGTGCGGTTGCGGCATATGCCAGTCCCTGCTCTTCCAGCGGCACGCCAATATATTTGTCCAGGCGTCGCACAATCCACTGGTGAAAATAACTCAGCGCAGTGGTCATGTACAGCACACCCTCGATCACCTCGTAGCGGTTGCCATCGTCCGGGAGTTCGCGCTCCCAGCGTTCGTAGTTCCACCCCGCATCCAGTGATCGGAGCGTGATTGTCGGCAGATGCGCAACGTCAACCATAGCACGCCCCCGGTCAGCCGTGTGTTACCGTCATGATACTGCGTGCAACGCAGCGATGCAACGTCGCTCCTTTGCACCACAGAGCCGCAGAGGACTCAGAGCGAACTGCCTGACGCGGTCGCGCCTCGCGCCTCACGTCGCGCGCCGCGCACCTGCCGCGTTCAACGTTCAACGTGCAACGTGCAACGCAGCACCGCTACGGTGCAACGGTGCTACTTTTGCACCTTCAACCTGCAACCTTTCACATGGTTACGACATCCGTTCCGCCAGCAACCGCAGGCCATTCGCCACCACGATCAGGGTGCTGCCTTCGTGCCCGACGACGCCAAGGGGCAACGGAATGGCGCCGAACATGGCGAACACCATCAGGACTGCCATGACGGCGAAGGCGAATGCCAGGTTCTGTCGCACAATGCTGCGCGCGCGCCGCGCCAGGCGCAGCGCCCCCGGCAGGCGGCTCAGATCGTCGCTCATGAGCAGCACATCGGCGCTCTCCAGCGCCACGTCCGTGCCCGCCGCCCCCATCGCCACGCCAAGGGTCGCGCTTGCCAGCGCCGGCGCATCGTTGATGCCGTCGCCGACCATCGCAACCGGTCCATACCGCTCTTCGAGTTCGCGCAGCACGGTCACTTTCTCTTCCGGCAACAATTCAGCGCGCACTTCATCGACACCGAGCGTCTGTCCGAGCGTCTGCGCCACCCGCTGATTGTCGCCGGTCAGCAGCACCACCCGTTCGATCCCGGTTTGCTTCAGGCGCGCAACCGCTGCCGCCGCTTCAGGACGCACGGTATCGGCAATGGCGAGAATGCCCCACACAACGCGCCCGCATCCGAGCGCGACCACGGTGCGCCCCTGTTCCTGCTGCGCCGCAATCTGCGGCGCAATGTCCGGCGTCAGGTCGAACAGCGACGGACGCCCAATCGTCAACCGGCAGCCGTTGATGTTCGCAGCCGCGCCGGCGCCGGTCAGCGCCTCGAAACCGGTTGCAACCGGCGTCGGCAGCGCGCGCTCATCCGCGCCGCGCACAATGGCGCGCGCCAGCGGGTGCTCCGACGGTCGCTCGATGGCGGCTGCCAGCGCCAGCAGGCGTCGCTGGTCGGGCGAGAGTGGTCCGAGCAGGTCATCAGGAATCGGCTGCGGCGGATGGGCTGGCGCCTCCGCCTCGGCGACCGCCTGCTCCAGTTCTGCGGCTGCGCCATCGACCGGGATCACCGCCACCACACCGGGGCGTCCTGTCGTCAGCGTGCCGGTTTTGTCGAACGCCACGACCCGCACCTGCGCGGCGGCTTCCAGGTGACGCCCGCCCTTGAAGAGCACACCGCCGCGCGCCGACGCCGCCAGCGCCGAGAGGAGCGCCGCCGGAATCGAAATGACCAGCGCGCACGGCGACGCCACTACCATCAGCGTCATCGCGCGATAGAGGGTCGTGCTCAGGTCCCACCCCAGGAAGAGCAGCGGAATGATCACTGCCAGCAGCGTCAGACCGACGACCGCATAGGCGTAGTACTGCCCGATCACCCGGTCGGTAAAATCCTGACTCTTCGCCTTCTGTTCACGCGCTTCGCGCACCACCTGCACAATCCGCGCCAGCGTCGAGTGTTCCGCCGAGGCGGTGACGTGCACCTCGAGCGCTCCCTGCCCGTTGATCGTGCCGGCGAACACCTTCGCACCGGGGCGTTTCTCGACCGGCATCGACTCGCCGGTGATCGAGGCTTCGTTCAGCGCCGACTCGCCGCGCACCACCACGCCATCGGCGGGAACCTGCGCACCGGGGCGCACCAGCACCACCTCACCGACCCGCAACGTTTCGACCGGCGCACGCACGAGCGTCCCGTCGCGGTACACCTCCGCTTCCTTCGGCGTCATGTCGAGCAGCGCGCGGATCGAAGCGTGGGTGCGCCCCATAGCATACGTTTCGAGCGTACCAGAGAGCGAAAACAGGAACATCAGGATGGCGCCCTCGCGCGGCTGCCCGACAATCGCCGCACCGGCAGCCGCCACAATCATCAGAAAGTTGACGTCGAACTGCCGCTTTTTGAGCGTCTCCCACGCCTCCTGCACACTGTAGAACCCGCCGCTCGCATACGCGATGGCGTAGAGCAGCCAGGCGACCCAATGCGGCAGCGCCATGAAATCTTCGACGACCCATCCAGCAATGACCGTCGCCAGCGTCAGCGCCGTCAGACGGATCATCCAGGGCAACGCCGCAAGTTCCGCCTCTTCCGGCGTCAGCGGGCGGGTTTCAGCGGGGAGCATGCGCAGCGTCGCGCCGGCGCTACGAGCAAGCGCCTCAATATCGGCGACATTCACGCGCCCGCCGTCGTAGCGCAACGTCAGCACACGTTCCTGTTCATCGTAATGAACGGCAAGCACCCCAGGGCGGGTGCGAAGTTGTGAGATCAATTCCTGGGTTGACATTTATGCATGCTCCTGATGCTGAAGAATACGGCGATCTTCGGGATCCAGGCGCGCCAGCAGATCCGCTCCCAGGCGCGCAAAAATGCGTTGAGCGAACAATTCCATCCAGACAAACTGATGGGCGAGCGACACCAGGTTCGGGTTCGTCGTGACGGTCGCCGATGTCGTCGCGTGACCGCTGGCAATCAGGCACTCACGGTCGTCCGCCACGATAATCAACGTCTCCTCCATTTGATGCAGCGTTGTTTCGAGGTGCGGATGGCGCACCACCTGACCGAGATCGAACGGCGCCTGACCGGTCAGAATGACGCCGAGCCGAACGCCGCGCGCATGTGAAGCGGTCAACGCATCGCGCAGCGCAGCAACGTCATCGTCGGTGAGCACAAGCAGCAGCTCAGTCTGGGCGCGTTCAATCATTTCGCGGGCATAGTGTAGCGCCTCACGGCGACCGCTGAACGTCCATAGCCGCCCTTCATCGTGGCGGCGGTAGAGCGGCGCCAGGCTGCTGCGCAGATCCGCGACGTGCTGCTGCACCTGCTGCTCATACCGGTCGAGCAGGATGTCGGGCGACACGGGGCGATAAAGGGTGGCCTTCTCATCGAAGCTTTTGAGCACTGCACCGCGCGCCTCAAGCCGCCCAAGCGCCTCGTAGACCATCGAGCGTGGCACGCCGGCCAGTTTCCCGATCTGATAGCCGGTGGCCGGGTGCTCCTGCAACAGCGCCAGATAGACCTTTGCCTCGTACTCGGTAAACCCGAGCGCCGTCAATTGTGCGAGAATGTCCATAGTCGTTTACTTTCACACTAGTAGTTAGATTATAAACTACTAGTGTGGGAGGTGTCAAGAGGGCGCCGGGTATGGTTGACGTATTTTTTTTGAGTTGCTATACTTGCGTCCTGGCATTTCAGGGAATAACGCACGTGAGCAACCATGTCTTCACCTCAACGCATCCTGATCATCGGACTCGATTGTGCCGCTCCGGAATTGATATTCGATGCGTGGCGCAATGAACTGCCAGCGATTGCCGGCCTGATGCAGCGCGGCGTCTCTGCTCGCCTGGAGAGTTGCATTCCGGCGATTACCGTGCCCGCGTGGGCATGCATGATGAGCAGCCGCGATCCGGGGCAGTTGGGCATCTACGGGTTTCGTAATCGCGCCGACCAGGGTTATACGCGCATGATCACCGCCAACGCTCGTGCGATCACCGTCCCGCGGCTGTGGGATCTGCTCGGCAGAGCCGGAAAACGTGTCGGTCTGGTCGGTGTGCCCCAAACCTACCCGGTTTCATCGGTCAATGGGGATCTGGTCAGTTGTTTCCTTACACCTAATGATCAGGCGCAATTTACGTATCCGTTATCGCTCAAGCAGGACATCGCCCGCTGGGTGGAGGGCGAGTTCTTAATGGATGTTCCCAATTTTCGTTCTGAGAACAAGTCTGCCATCCTGCGGGATATTTATCGGATGGCGGAGCAACACTTCACCGTATGCAAGCGATTACTCGAGCGTAAGCGATATGATTTCTTCATGACGGTCGATATGGGGGTTGATCGGATTCACCACGCCTTCTGGAAATATATGGATCCTCACCACCCAAAACATAGTCCTGGAAGCCCGTTTGCCCAAGCGATATATGACTATTACCGCTTCATCGATGAACACATAGCCGATCTGCTGAACCTGATCGATGACCGGACAATGGTTTTGGTCGTCTCCGATCATGGCGCCAAAGCGATGATGGGAGGTTTTTGCCTGAATGAATGGCTGATTCAGGAAGGTTATCTGGCGCTGGAGCAATATCCCGAGGCGCTTGCATCGCTCGACGAGTGTCGTATCGACTGGACGCGCACACGCGCCTGGGGAGCGGGCGGATACTATGGCCGTCTGTTCCTGAATGTCGCCGGCCGCGAGCCGGAGGGCATCGTCGCTGCAGACGAGGTCGACCTGTTGCGCGACGAAATCACGGCAAAACTGGAGGCTCTGCCCGATCACACCGGGCGGATCATGGGAACGCGCGTATTTCGTCCCGAAGCGATCTACCGTGAGGTTCGCGGAGCCGCCCCTGATCTGCTGGTCTATTTCGGCGATCTGAACTGGCGTTCAGTCGGCAGCGTCGGTGGAAAGGCTCTGTATACGTTCGAGAACGACACCGGTCCTGATGATGCCAACCATGCGCAGCACGGCATTTTCATCCTGTACGATCCGCGGCGCGGCGGCGGGCGGCGGGTCGACGACATCAGCATCTATGACGTCGCTCCGACGTTACTCCATCTGCTCAACCTGGATGTGCCGCCTGAGATGATCGGAAAGGTGCGCGACCTGTGGGCCTGAGCGTCTCTGTGGTCATTCCCAGCCTGAACTCTCCGATGATCGATCAGGTATTGGCTGCGCTTCGCGTGCAGAGCGCGCCACCGGATGAGATTCTGGTCGTCGGTCTGGACGCAGCAGGGTTGGTCGAAGAAGATGCTCGGATACAGTTCATTTCAACCGGCGGGCCGGTTAGTCCTGCCTGCGCGCGAAACACTGGCGCTCGCAGAGCTCGCGGTGATATCATCTGTTACATCGACGCCGATTGCATTGCGGCGCCGGACTGGATCGAGCGCCTGCTGGAGCGCCATACTCAAGGCGCCCAGATTGTCGGGGGGAGCGTTCTGGTCGAACGAGGCAATTACTGGCAGTACTGCGATAACCTCGCTGCATTCACGCCATTCCTTTCGGTGAGCCCGCCCGGCGCTCGCCCGTATCTGCCAAGCCTCAATCTGAGCATTCGCCGCACCCTGTTGATGCAGTTCGATGGTTTTGATGAGCGGTTCCGATTTGCGTCCGGCGAAGATACCGATCTCTGCTTCCGCCTGCGGCGTGCAGGGCACACCCTCTGGTTCGAACCGCGCGCCGTGGTGGCGCATTGTCACATCCGCGCCTCGCCGGGCGATCTGTGGCGTCATCTCTACATGTATGGCAAAGTGTACGCCGAGATCTATCCACACTACCCGGACCTGCTTGGCGTCTGGCGGCGGATGCGCGCCAGCATGGCTTTTCCAGGAGCATTGCGCATCCTTGGACCGGCGTTGACCCTTGGCGACTTTGTCGAACGCCTGATACGCTGGCCCTACATATGGCGGTATCTGGACGCCGCTCCTGCATTGTTGCTGGCATCGCTAGCATGGTACCACGGGGCTGCCGCAACCCTTCAACTGCAGAACGAAACGGTTGCCGACAAGGTATGACCTCCACGCCAAAAATCCCGGCGCCAGACGAAGCGCTGCGCTTTCTCGATCAGGTGCGCATCCTGGAAGATAACGTCGATCACGATGTCCGCAATTCGGCGCCCCAGGAATTGTCGTATTATCGGCTCATTCATTTGCGTACCTGGCTGCGAGCGCTTCACCTGATCCGTCAGGCATTTCCGGTGATTGAACGGCCGTTGCGCATCCTTGAGTTAGGCGCATCGCCGTATTTTTTTACGGCATTGCTTGCTCAGCACATTCCATGCGAGATTGTCACATCAACGCTTCCGGCGCTGACATGGCCCGGCGAACCGTTGACCATTCGACCATATCCTGTTGTCATTGCGTGCGGTGACGATCGTCCATCGCTTCGATTTCAGACGTGGACCTTCAATATCGAGAAGGATGTCTTTCCCTTTACGAATGGATCGTTCGATCTCGTGTTATGCATGGAAGTGATCGAACATCTCACCTACTCCCCATCCCACACTCTGGCCGAATCGCATCGCGTGTTACGCCCTGGCGGAAAACTGCTGATCACTGTGCCAAATTACCTGCGTTCTCAGCGGATCGTGCAGATTGCGCTGGGGCGCCCTGATGATTTTCCATATGTGGGCGCCGGCATTCAGGGGCGCCACCAGCGCGAGCTGACTTATGAAGAAATGAAACTTCTGCTGGAAGCATGCAACTACCGCATCAATTATCTGGATGTCGAGATTGTATGGCCGTGGAGCCCTGCGATGACGCTGGCAGGGCGGGCATTTGCAGCGCTGCTGCATGGATTTCTACGCCTGCCGCTGGCATACGCTCGGAAACGACGCGAGTTGATCATTGCGCTGGCGACGCCGGTCGATGCGCCGCGATTGGGGTATCCCCCACAACTCTATGATGATCCAATGGCGTTTCCTCAGAACCTGCCAGTCTGAGAAGGAACCTGCCGATGGCGAGCGATGATGTGTTATCACGGTATGCGGCGATGCATCGGTCGATCCACGATCGTGCGCTTGCACTCCTCCAGAGCTGGGGAGATGCTCAGGGCCATTTCAAAGTTCTGGAAATCGGCGCCGAACCGTATGTGTTTACGTCGCGCCTTTTCGAGACATTCGACTGCGCGATCAATTGCATCAGCGCACCGCCGTATATCTGGCCCGGCGACATGCCAGCGCCCCAACAAACCTGCGCCAGTATCACTGTGAGAAACCAGACGCGCCAGGTGCCGGTAACGCTGCTCAATGTCGAACGAGACTCATTGCCCTATCCAGACGGCTATTTCGATGTGGTCCTTTGTATGGATGTCGTGCAATATCTCGGGTATCATCCCACTAGAATGTTCTACGAAGCGCGACGGGTGTTGCGCTCCGGAGGTCTCTTGTTGCTCACCATGCCCAACGGCCTGAGCATGCGTCGCCTGTTGTGGTTATTGGGAGGCATCGTGGATGCCGATCCATTTGCTGCCCGGGGAATGTACGCTCGGCGTCAACGCAGCGTTGCTCCACAAGAAATCGAAGCGCTCGTTTCGGGATGCGGGTTTGAGATCGAACGGCTCGAGTTTCTCAATCTGGCGCCATTGCCCGGCGCAACCCTGCCGCGTATGCTGGCGGTTGCAGCGCGCCTTCTCACGCGCATCGCGCTGCCGCCACTCTACCGGCGGCGTGAGTACATCGTGCTGCTGGCAACAGCATCTCGACCGCTCGGGGCGGTGTATCCCGCTGGCATCTATCATCAGGCGCGTCTCTACCCGCCATTGACTCAGGACTCGCTGAGGTGAAACACTGGGCATTACAGGCTGCACGCAACACGGTGCTTGTCGTGATCGCTGAGGTGCTGGCACGTGTTGCCAACAGTATCCTCTTCGTGTTGCTCACCCGGCATCTGGGGGAAATGGAGGCGAGCCGGTACATCCTGGGCTTTACCTTTGCCCTCTTCATGGTCCAATTCTCACTCGGCGGGATCGATCAGTTACTAACCCGTGAAGTCTCAAAAGCGCCCAACCGGGGCGGCATCATTCTCGGAACCTTTCTCTTAGCGCGATGCATCAGTTCATTGCTGCTCTACATGGCACTCATCGCGTGGATTGCCGGACCATTCGGCTACGACTCGGTCACCAATCAGATTGTCTTGATCGTTAGCGCCACATTCATTCCCGACAGCCTGACCGCCTTGTGCCAGGCATTTCTGATAGCGCGCGATCGCGTGGCGTATGTGACTTTGCTCGGCGCGTTGACCGGGGTCTTCAAACTCATTCTGGGATCCGCAGCGATCTGGCTGGGAGGCGGCGCACTGATTGCAGCCATCATCATTCTGATAACGAGCGGCATCTCTCTGCTGCTTCACATCGCTCTGATTATTGCTCGCTTCACTGGCCTGTCGATTAGCCTGGAACCAGCCTTCTTGATGGAACATGCCCGCTCTGAATGGCCGCTGCTCCTGATAGCCATCCTGACCACACTTGAAGGGACCATCGATGCCATTTTGTTGTCCCGGCATGTTGGAACGCTGGAAGTTGGCGTCTATGCTGCATCGACGCTGTTCTTGAATGCGCTGATGATTGTCCCTGCAGCATTTCGACAAATCATTCTGCCCGAGATAACGATCAGATATGCCAGCCAGCGTGAGCGAGCTTTCGATGTCTATACACAATCGGCAAGGGCGCTGCTGATGATAACCCTGCTCTTGAGCGTCTCCCTGACGGTTAACGCCGATCAGATCATCCCAATCGTCTATCGTGATCATTTTTCATCTGCTATTCCCGTCCTGCAGATACTTATCTGGTCCTTCGTATTTACAACGTTGCTCGTTCCTGGCGGGCGTCTTATGCTGGCTGCGGGACGGCAGGCGGTGTTCGTTCCGCTTCTGATAGGAAGCCTGAGCCTGAACGTCGCGCTCAATCTCTGGCTGCAACCATCGCATGGCGCGATTGGCGCCGCAATTGCGCGGGTTTCCTCGTCTGCACTGATGCTGGCGCTCTCATTTCTGTGCGTTCAGCGTCTGATCTACCGCTGGCATGTGATGCCTGCGCTGATCGGACCTCTGGCAGCAACCCTGACTATGATGGCTGTCAATGTCGGGTTGCGCTGGGTTGGTGTGCCGTGGGTCGTTGCTCTGGGCGTCAGCTGGCTGGTCTATGCCGGATTGATCGTGATCTTGCGCGCTGTCAGCGCTGCTGAGCTGCGACGCCTGCGCGAGTTGTTGCTGCAGCACATCGCACCGCTGACGCCTCCCTGACATTAGGCGACAAAACAGGATGGAAAGCGTATGTATCGTATTCTCGTCATCGGCCTCGATGCTGCCGGGCTTGATCTGATCGAACCGTGGACATCCGCCGGGTATCTGCCGAATATCGCCCGTATCCTCCATAGTGGCGCATACGCGCCGCTACGTTCGACGATACCGGTCATGTCCCCGCCTGCCTGGACGTCGATGATCACCGGTTTGAGTCCGGGAAAGCACGGAGTCTATGATTTCGTGCGTCTTTTGCCAGGCAGTTACCGGTTGTACAGCACCCGTCGCGATCAAACGACATACCGCACCATATTCGATCACGCCAGCGCGTATGGTCGCCACGTCATCGCGGTCAATATTCCCATCACCTACCCTCCGGCGCCGGTGCGCGGGGTAATGATTTCCGGCCTTGGCGCACCGCGCAATGGGCGCCTGGCGCATCCGCCCGAGTTAGAGGTTGAGTTGCGCCAGTGGGGATACCGCAGCGATATGAATGTCGCATTCGCTCCCGGAAAAGAACAGGAATGGATTGTTGATCTCCAGAATGTCACTCGTGCACAGACTGACGCCATGCTGCGGCTGCTGAAGCGCGAACCCTGGGATCTGGCAATGCTGGTCTATCGAGCAATTGACGAGGTGGAAACGTACTTCTGGCATCACATGGATCCCGGCCATCCGCAGCACGATCCGGAACAGGCAAAATTGTACGGATCGGCGATTCTCAAGGTGCACCGGTTGCTGGATGAAGAGATCGGCCGGTTGCTGAAACTCATCGATTCTGACACGGTGGTTGTCATCGCCTCGGATCATGGCGGCGGACCGGCGCACAAGGAAGTCTTTCTCAACGTCTGGCTCGAACAACAAGGGTGGCTGGTCCGGCGCCGCGGGCATCCGCTGAATGAGTGGCGCAAGCAGATGATGCGGCGCCTCCATCTGACCAGCGATCATCTGGCGCCGATGCTCGATTTCCCACTGGCATGGCGAATCCGTAATCTCATACCCCAGCGGCTCCAGCACGCACTGGTACCCGAGTCATCCGTCACTCTGGCGGATGTGGTCGACTGGTCGCGCACCCGCGCCTACAGTTTTGGGAACATTGGACAGATATACGTCAATCTTCGCGGGCGTGAACCGCAGGGCATCGTCGAGCCCGGCGCTGAGTATGAACGGTTGCTGGACGAGATTACCGAAGCGTTGTATTCGCTTGCCGACGAGGGGCAGCCGGTGGTCGACGCTGTCTATCGCGGGCGTGATCTGTATACCGGACCGTACTCGGAGTATGGACCGGATCTCAATATCATTATGCGTGGTATGGCGTATGTGACACAGTCGTGGCGTGAAGCGGCGGGAAATCAAATCTTCAGCGCCTCGGGGACGCACTATACGGGCATTCACCGTCCATTGGGCATGCTCGCAATGAGCGGGCCGCCTGTCGCCGCTTCCGGCTCATTACCAGAAGTGCACATCGTCGACGTCGCCCCGACGTTGATGTGGCTGATGGGTTTACCCATCCCCGACGATGTCGATGGGCGTCCGCTGGAAGAAATGATCCAGGATAATCGTCTGGGAGCGCCGGCGTTCGTCCATGTCGAGCAGGCGACTGGTCCCCTCGCGCCGCGCGCCACCTGGACCGATAGCGCGCAGGAGCGTGAAGTGCTGGCGCGGTTGCGTGAGCTGGGATATCTCGAATAGAAGTAGTTCCTATGGACATCTCGATTAACCCAAAAGGAGTATTGTATTTCTATTGAAGCGCGGTATGCTGTCGATGGTTATTAACCGCAGCCTTTCAGGAGAGGAGCATTGCTTATGGGAAAGCAGCTTTTCCGCATCATCACTGTTGTCACACTGCTGCTCAGCATGACTGCGATTGTCAGTGCGCAGAGCCAGCTGCCGGGCAGCGGCTGGTTCACAACCACGACAATCCAGAATGTGGACTCCAGTAATGCCAACGTGACACTGCTGGTCTTTTCAGGACAGGGACAGACCCCGCAATCCGCATCGGCGACCGTGAGCATTCCGGTTGGCCAGAATAAGGTCTTCATTCCAGGAAGCGGCCAGGCGCCCGGCGCGGGTGCGGTATTCGATGTCATCCCGGCGCTGACGGGTCCCTTCAGCGGCTCGGCAGTGGTGCTGGCAGACCGGCAGGTCGTGGCAATCGGCCAGCTGGGGAATAACGTGCCGCCTGGCTTCTCCAACCTGGGCGTAAGCGGCGGATTTGCGAACGCATTCTACCGTGGTGCGTTGACCACTGCTTCAACGATTTCGTATCCGGTGGTCAAGAACAACTGGGCGGGTAAGACGACGCTCTTCGCTATCCAGGCGGTCGGCGGCAACGTCAACTACACGGCGACGATCACCAGCAACAGTGGAGCAACGCACACCAAGACCGGTACGATCGATGCAAACCGCTCGCTCATCCTCGGTCCCGCCGATTTTACCCCGCCAATGCCGGGCGCGAACTGCGGCAGCGATGTGAACACGTCCCCATGCTTCGGTTCGATTGAGGTGAGGGCAACCGGTGGAACGCTCGCGGGTACAGCGATTGAGTATCGTGTTGGTCAGTCGCCAGCCAAGGAAGTGCAGTCGGCGGCCATGTTCACCACCAACGATGCCGCTCAGTCTCTCTTCTGCCCCACCATCAAGGCGTCGTATACGCTCGCGCAGAATCGTACGACTGGTATGACCATCGCTAACGTGACGGGCAGCCCGGTCACCGTGAATGTCGTGTTTACGGTCTCGATCGGACCGGGCGGCGCAGGCACGACTTACAACGCCAGTGCGACGATCCCGGCCAAGCGATCGGTTAACTTCTCGAAGTTCGATGGCAACCTGGGCGGCATGCCTGATGGAACGCTCGCCTCGGCTCGCGTGACCTCGAGCGCCGCCAAATCGATCATTGCCGTCGTCAACGAGTCGAACCCGGGTGGCAATCCGATCAAGTCGACCACCTACACCTGCTTCAGTGAGCAGTCCGCCTCGCAGAGAGTTGCCGCGCCGCTGGTCAAGAAGAATCTGGGTGGAAGCACGTCCGGTCCGACCGTGCAGAATGTGAACACGTCGGGCGCCTTCCAGGTGAGCGCCACGTATATCTGCGGCGGCACAACCTACACGCCATCCACTACTCCGTCGCTGCTCAGCCCGCTGCTGCGGCCAGGGCAGGCGCATACCTTCTTCAACCCGGCTGGCATTCCGGACAATGCGCTCTGTGCGGTGACGCTCGATGCCGGTCTGGGCAACAAGATCATTGCAGTCGTGCAGGAAACGTCGGACTTTGCCGGCTCGAGCCCTGCCAATCTGCTCGATACCAAGAACTACGAGGGCTTCAATCTGCCATAACCGCAGAGCGCCCATAATGACGGATGCGCAGAGGAGCAATCGATTTGCTCCTCTGCCGTTTTTCGTGTACCCTACATCGAAGTCGATAGTCTGTCCGAAGTGCGCGCGCTCTGCACCCTGCGGGGAACGATGCGTCGATGGCGCCTTCGGAGGGGCGTGAGTGGCATGGCATGTGTTATGGAACGTTTCCTGGTTTTGACCCTTTGCCTTGGCTTCCTGATATCGTGCGGACCTCAGGCTGCTGCACCTGTATCATCGCCAATAGTTGAACCTCAGGCGCCCCAAAATCCGTACCCTTATCCCTATCCTGCACCGGCGCCAGAGCCGCCCCAGGGACCGCCATTTACAATCGATGGACCGGTGACTGCGGCAGAGGGAGTGGTTGCCGGCAGTGGTCCGGCTGGCGTTCCAATCCGCATCGTCAACATCACCCGTGGCGCCGAAGAGATCGCGGCGACTACAATAGGCGCCGACGGTCGTTTTCGCACGACTATCGCTGGCAAGGCGTCGTCAGGCGATCGGATTGGCATTATGCTGGGCGATACTCGGGGCACGCAGTTCAAGCGGGAGGATTTTCTCAGCGGACCAGGATATCAGGATATTCCGTTTATCGGTGTTGTCTTCGCCAGTATTCTCGTTGAATAACTTCCAGCAAGAACGATGACAACCGGACCCGAGTCTGATGATCGCGGTCGCAATTTACCCGCTGGCGCCCGTCATTACCGGGCATTCGTCGGCCCATCGGCAACCTACGATGTGGTCGCCGCCCTTCAGTTCAGTTTATTGGTTGCGCTTGGATTGCGTGAGCATCATACGTTGCTCGATATTGGCTGCGGCTCCCTGCGGGGCGGTAAGCTGTTCATTCCTTATTTGCTCCCCGGGCATTACTATGGTATCGAGCCTGAACACTGGCTTGTTGAAGAGGGTATTTCCCGAGAACTTGGGCAAGATCTCATACGGCTGAAACAACCAGCGTTCAGCCATGACTCGTCGTTCACCCTCAGCACGTTTGGCCGCCAGTTCGATTTCATTCTGGCGCAATCGATCTTCTCGCATACGTCCAAGGCGCAGATCCACCGTTGCCTTGAGGAAGCGGGCAGGGTCATGTCCCCATCTTCGCTGTTCGTCGCCAATTATGCCATTGGTGAACAGGATTATGAGGGCGATTATTGGGTCTACCCTGGAGGCGTCACGTTTACTCCCGCGTCAATGAGCCGTTTCGGCGCTGAGCACGGTCTGACGATGGCGCCGGTCTACTGGCCCCATCCGCACGGTCTCTCCTGGTTCGTTTTCGTGCGTCCAGGAAACGAATCTGCAGTGGAGGCGCTGGCGCAGCAACCGGTGCAGTTGCAACAGGCGCTGGCTATGTGCCGCAGAAGACTGGCAGAAGTCGAGGGCCATCCGTATGTCAAACTGGGGATGTGGATCCGGCGAACACTGCGCAGATGGCTGGCTCGATCCGACGGCGTCGTTCCTCCGCCGCCATATTCCGGGTCAGGATGACGCAAATAGTCAGAACAGGGACACGGCTCCCGTGCGACCGTAACCCTGAAGGGATGCTGGAGGTTCAGTTATTGGGGACAAGGGGTAAAAATACTGTGTAAAACGCCTGATATTCGTATAAATGCTCGATAAAACCGTTCTGGTTCCTTCCTCCAGCAATGTACACTTTATTCTCGACAACCTGCATACGTGCATCTTGTAGATGGGCGTCTACAGGCAACTGGAGCGGTTCCCAGGCATCAAGATTAACGTTATAGAGCAATGCCGCTCCTTCGGCCCCTCCCCCGCCTACCGCGAAAATCCGTCCTCCTGCGGCAACCGCCGCCAGGTGACTGCGCGCTTCCGGCAGCGGCGAGCGCGTAGACCACGGAGCGCCCTGCTGTGTATCATCAGACGCCGTGTAGGTTTCGTTGAACGTGACCGGTCCATTCTCGTTTTCGCCGCCAATGATGTAGATTCGCTCCTCGATCGTTGCAGCAGCCGCGAATGCTCGTGGCTCGGCCAGCGATCTGCGCTCTGTCCATGTGTCGCTATCAGGGTTGTACTGCCATACTTCGGCACGGTATGAGGAACCGTCCCATCCGCCGAACAGGTAGATTTTGCCCTCAACGACAGCCAGCGCATAACCGCTGCGCGGACCCGGCAATGATGCAAGGGTGATCCAGCGATCGCGCCGGGGTTCATATGCTTCCATCCTGTCGCTGATGGCGCCAGATGCCAGCCGCCCGCCCGGAACGTAGAGCCGGTCACCAACGACAATGGCTTGGACGTCGGTGACGGCTGTCGGTTTGCTGCTCAGCCGTACCCAGGTGCTTGTCTGCAGGTCGAAACGGATCACGTCACTGCTTACGCCCTCGCTCGTTTCTCCTCCCATTGCATACAGGTACTGCCGTCCCTCATATGCGTAAGCAACCAGTGCGAACCCCGCCCGTGGCGATGGCAGAGGCGTGAGCGTTTTCCAGCGCGGCTCGGCAGGCGAAGGCGCGCTGCCCGGCGGTTGGACGGTGGATGCTGGCGCGATCCAACCGCTGCGTACCAGGAACACCACCGCAATGGCAATAGTAACGACGACCCCCAACACCCCTGCGAACACGGGAAGCAAATGCCGGGGGCGACGGGCAACGATCTCTGGAGTTGAATGCGCCAGCGCCGGAGAAGCGCTCGATTGAAACGCCGGGACGGCGACAACGGCCTGCTCTTCGTCGCTCTGATCCGGCGCAAGAACCTGTGAAACGCCAAAAGACGAATCTGCTTCTTTCCCGGTCGAGTCGACGTCTAGCAACCCGCTTCGCACCGCATACACGGTCGCTTCCGTCCGCGACGCGACGCCGATCTTGCCAAAGATGTTGCGCAAATGCACCTTGACCGTGTTGGCGCTGATGTTCAACTGCACTGCGATCTGCTGATTGGTGGCACCGGTGGCGACCAGGCGCAGGATTTCGCGCTCGCGCTCGCTCAGTTGTGGCAGAGTGTCATTCGACATAGGGTTGGTTCAATATTTTGCTCTGTTACTGCAAATTCCACGGTGAGCCATGATCCTCGCACGTGTGGCGTTTTCAGGCGTGAGCGGCGTCGGGGCGCCCGCAGGAGGCAGGCACGGGGGCTTGCCCCTATGCAGGTGTCGCGTTCTTCCGAGGGCGCGACGCGGTCTCTTGCGGTGAGCCTGCCGAACCGCGCCCGCACTAGCGTCCCGACACGCTTGTTTGCCCCTGCCCTTGCTCCCGCAGTGCGGGAGATGTGGACGTTGGGGCGCGGCGCCTCGCCTGTGCCGGCATTCTGATGCCTGAAACGACTGATACGACGTGGAGGCGCGCTACACATCTACACGTGGGAGCCGCCTTCTTCATAAGGAGATAAGGGCATTGGAACATGACCGCACCTTGCCCATACTCGCATCCTGATGCCTCGCGTCGGCGGTGAACCGCAAAGATGCGCTCAAAACCCCATCCCTCTGCTCTCTCATTGCCCGTTTCTCCATCATTATAGCCGATGCTTCGTGTTCATATGATGATCGATTCTTTCATGTGCCGATCTTCGTTGCGCTGCGTCGGGAATCGTATGATGGCCTTTCTTATACTAATACTCTGGCGCGGTCATTCGTACCATACTGACGGGGCGCTGCGGGCTAAAGTCCTCGCCGAGGCGCGGTTCGATCGTGCGCACTGCACGTGCAAGCCCCGTTGGGGCTGCTGACGCCGGTCGTGCGTCCTCGACCGCCGACGCGCGTTGTGGATTGTTACACCTTGCATACCAAGCGCTCGAACATCTTGTCTAACTGTTGGGTAGGCGAAGGCATTGCCTTCGCCTACCCAACTGCCATTGCACTGCGGGCGAAAACCCTCG
>NZ_JBYNRX010000012.1:0-47131 GCF_057785375.1 Roseiflexus sp. | reverse complement strand
CTCTAGCCTCTCGCCTGGCATCTTGTGCCTCTGCGACGCTTCGCGCCTTCCCTCTAGCCTCTCGCCTGGCATCTTGTGCCTCTGCGACGCTTCGCGCCTTCCCTCTAGCCTCTCGCCTCGCATCTTGTGCCTCTGCGACGCTTCGCGCCTTCCCTCTAGCCTCTTGCCTCGCATCTTTTGCCTCTGCCACGCCTCCCGCCTTCCCTCTTACCTCTTGCCTGGCATCTTGTGCCTCTGCGACGCTTCGCGCCTTCCCTCTAGCCTCTCGCCTGGCATCTTGTGCCTCTGCTACGCTTCGCGCAGCGCTGCAACAATCTCCCTGACATCGAGGATGGCGACCGTCTGATCTTCATAGAACGCAACAGCGCGGAGGAATCGGGCGCGCGCCGGATCGAGACCGGCTGGCGGTTGCCCGAAGGCGTCCTCCGGCAGCGCGGTCAGGTCGATGACCGAGTCGACCAGCAGCGCCATGTCAATCTCCTCGTACACGACGGTCACCAGACGTGTCGAGCGGGTTGTCTCGACGGTTGGCATGCCCAGCAAAAGGCGCAGGTTCACCACCGGCAGGATGACGCCGCGCTGACTGATAATCCCAGGAATCATGGGCGGAGCGCCAGGGACGGGGGTGAACGCCCGGTAGCGCCCGACTTCGCGCACGTAGGCGGACGGCAACCCGTAGATCTCATCTGCAAGGCGGATAAGCAGGATGTTTTGGTCGGTTTGTCCGGCAAAATCGGATCGTGTGTCGGTCATGGCAAGGATTACAAATGAACAACAATTCATCCGCCCTGCGAAAGCATACTATGGAAGATCGGCGAAGGTCAAGCGCCCGACAGTACCGGAAATTGATCGGTTTGGGTGCGATTTCGTTAGCGCAGATAGAGGCAAAAAAGAAAAGAATAAGCGAGGAGATACGGGTAACCCGCCGGGCGGACCTGACGATGGCGCGAGTGTCGATGGCGGGGCGCGCCGACGTTGCCCGAGTGGATCGTGTAGCGCCTGCGCCGTCACCGCCTGATCGATCAGCACCCCAGGCGTTCTACACATCGCTCGGTCCGGTTGAGTCCACACCGATCCTGTTGCTGCTGCAACCGGCGTGGCCTGTCAACCAACCGTCGTTCGTCGTCCTGTCCCGCTGCGACCCGCCGCCCACGCCGCCTCCGCGCTCGATACGCTTCTGAGCGCCACAACGCTGCCCGTGTGAGTTGGACAGGCGAAGTCATCGCCTTTGCTTCGCCGGCGTCATGTCACATGGCGATTTTTCGTATAGCCGCTCACTACTCGTTGTCGTTCACTTTGGCGAATTCATAAGAGCGTATCCTGACGGTATGCTTCTGTAACCCACCAAGGAGGGCGTCATGAAACGCTGCTTTATCAGTGTGGTCAGCCTGGTGCTGTTTGGAATGATCGTCGGATTTTTGGGAAGTCTCGCGCTGGGAATGCCAGGCGCTATTGCGCAGCCAGCGCTGGCGCACGAGGATCAGTCAAAAGCAGGTTTGCTGGTGAATCTAACCACCGACGACACCTGGAGCGCGAATATGGCGCTGGACCTGGCGACGAAGGCGCGTGAACAGGGAATGGCGCCGGTCATCATCTTCCTCAACGTGCGCGGGGTCTACCTGGCCGACCGCGAGCGCCTGCCGGCGACGGGAGGCAATAGCAAGATGAACATCCACGAAAAGTTTCAGGCGTTTATCGCCGCCGGCGGTCAGGTCATTGCATGTCCGAGCTGTTCGCGGGAAGCGGGACTGAAGCAGGAGGACTACATTGATGGGGTCGTGATCGGCGAGCCAGGCGGTATTCTGCGGTTCCTCGGCGATCCGAACGTGCAGGTTATCTCCTACCTGGAACGACATAAGCGCTGATTGCCACGCCGATCTCGTTATTCCCCCCAGGCGGCGCGCCGGTCATACGGTGCGCCGTCTGGCATTCTTCTCGTCTCGACATTGTACCGTGTCACAGGATACCGTTGAGTATGCACTGGTTGTCTGCACATGGATGCTCTGCTCCGAATCGTTCGTTTGCGAATCAACGACCAGATCACTGCCCAGTGCTCATCGGTTCCATCTTGTCTGCCATGCGATCGGTTATTCAGTGAATATTGGAGGATTCTTATTGACAGTTTCTATCATTGTTGCTACCATACAGGCGCAGTTCATGCAGCCTTATTGACAGAGTAGCGTATGTTAGGCATTGACAGACGTCTCTTCTCTCGCCAGACACGAGTATGGGTTGCAGTCGCCGCTGTTGCCGGACTGGTGACAGTAATGCTGAATATTGTGCTCTTCGCTGCACTAGGTTGGGTGATCGAAGCAGTCTGGACTGGCGAGTCCGTCTTTTCCCTCAACGTCCTTATTGGCGCGTTAGCGCTCATTGCGAGCAAGGGATGCGCTGGATGGCTTGAACGTATTGCAGCAGCACAGGCTGCCGCCGATACCAAAATCGCCGTCCGCGACACCATATACGCCCATGCCCTGCGGATCGGACCAGGCGGTCTTGATCGCAAACGCACGGGGGAACTGGTCAATACCGCCGTTGATGGTATGGACTGGCTCGAACAGTACTACAGCGTCTACTGGGTGCAGTTTATTGTTGGTATGCTCAGCCCGGCGCTGGTGATCGGGTATATTGCCACTCAGGACATTCTGACGGCGCTCATCCTGCTGGTGACCCTGCCACTGCCGCCGCTCTTGTTGGGAGTGACCTCGCAGCGGTTCAAGGCTGTAAGTGATCGTTTCTTTGCAGCGGCAAACCGCTTGAGCGCACAATTCCTTGATAGTTTGCAGGGATTGACGACCCTCAAGATGTTTAATCAGGGAAGAGCGCGTGGTGAGCAGTTTCGCCAGGAAAGTGAGGCGCTTCGGCGAGAGACGATGCGCCTGCTGGCGGTCAATCAGGTAATGTTGTTCATCGTCGATAGCGGATTTGCGCTAGCAACCACAACGGTGCTGACCCTGACGTCGCTCTGGCGACTCTCGACGGAGAGCATCGCTCTGGGCACAGCCGTAACGTTTGTTCTGCTCAGTTTTGAGCTGGCGCGACCGCTGAATCTTATCGGTCAGTTCTTCTTCGCCGGGGCGATTGGGCGCTCGGTTGCGAAAAGGATTTCGGCATTTCTTGATATGCCTCCAGGAGTAGCTGAGCCAGGGCAGTCGGCAGGACCAATCGTTGGCGCACCTGAGATCCGCTTCGAAGGAGTGACGTTCCAGTACGGCGGCAGAGACGCCCCTGCTCTAAATCATTTTTCGCTCATCATTCAGCCTGGTGAGCGAGTTGCACTTGTCGGCGCAAGCGGCGCAGGGAAAAGTACGGTATTTCAGTTGTTGCTGCGTTTTATTGCCGCACAGCAAGGGACGATCCTGATCAACGGCATTCCTATTACAGCATACTCTTCTGATCATCTGCGCGCTGGTATTGCGCTGGTGTCGCAGGACCCGTACATTTTCTACGGGACCGTTGAGGAAAATCTGCACATTGCGAACCCCAACGCTTCTGCAGAAGAACTGGAGCGCGCTTTGCGCGCAGCCCACTTCGACGATGTTGTAGCACAACTTCCCAACGGATTGAAGACGGTCATCGGCGAACGTGGCAGCACGCTGAGCGGCGGGCAGGCACAACGCCTGGCGCTGGCGCGCGCGTTTTTGAAGGATGCGCCTGTTGTGTTGCTTGATGAGCCGACGTCGCAACTCGATAGCCAGACGGAAGCGATTATCCAGGACTCTATCAATCATCTCTTCCGGGGCAGGACAGTACTCATCATCGCTCATCGCCTGAGCACAGCCAGTCGTGCGGATCGCGTCGTAGTTCTGGAGAGCGGACGAATTATCGAGACAGGCGCCCCCGCCGATCTGCTGCGGCAAAATGGCGTATTTGCACGTCTGGTTCACCTAGCCACAGGAGGTGGGCATTGAGTCGATCCCGTATTCTTGCACGTCTGCTCATGCTCCTGCGTCCCATGTATTGGGTCATGGTCGTTTCCATTGCGGCGCGTATCTTGAACCTTCTTGCCGGAACCGCCCTGCTTGCATTTGGCGTCTATGCTATCGTGCGGCTTGCGGTCGGCGAGCCGCTGTCGCTGGCGACAGTCGTAGCGACGCCGGTGGCGCTTGCGCTGTTCAAGGGTGCAGTGCGTTACATCGAGCAGTATACGGGTCACTATGTTGCATTTCATCTACTCGCACAGTTGCGGTATCAGTTCTACAACGCACTGGAACCGCAGGCGCCGGCCGGGTTGCAGCATCTACGCAGCGGCGATGCCGTCTCTCGCGTGATTGCGGATATTGATCGAATCGAACCCTTCTATGCGCACACGATTGCCCCTTTCTTTGCGGCAGTTATCGCACCGCTGACGCTGCTCATCGTGCTGGGATACTACAACGTCATTCTCGTGATCGGACTGTTGCCCTTTTTGTTGCTGGTCGGCGTTATCGTGCCGTGGATCTATCGTGCAAGTCGGACTCCTGCTGCATACACACGACACCTGGCAGGAGAGATCAGTGCACTGCTGACAGAAAGTTTCCAGGGCATCCGCGATGTCCTGGCGTTTGACTACGGCGAACGTCGCCGTGCGCTGTTGCGGGAGTCGGGTGAACGTCTGCGCAACGCTCAGGTCAGGATGGTGCGCATTAGCGCCATTCAGAACGGTGTCATCGAAGCTTCGCTGGCAGGTGGTACATTGACGCTCCTCGCACTCGGCGTCTGGCTTGTCCAACAGGGCATGCTGGCGTTTAGCGACGTTCCGGTAGTCGTCACGCTGGGCTGGATGGCGTTTCAGCCGCTGCTAGGGGTTACTGGCGTGATCAACGATTTCAACAGCGCCATGGCGAGTGCGAAGCGGCTATTCGAGTTGATGGATCGTCCGCCGGTTGTCCGGGAAACTGACTCCCCCCAACCGTTTCCCGTTAATCAACCGCTGCATGTGCGGTTTGAGCGTGTCTCATTTCGCTATCTGCAGGCGCTCAGGGAAGAAAATACAATGCTTGTCCTGGATGATGGAACAATCGATATTCCATTTGGCCGCACCATTGCCATTGTGGGCAGGAGCGGCGCAGGAAAATCAACGTTGCTTGCGCTTTTGCTACGGTTCTGGGACCCGACGGCCGGACGGATTACCGTGAGCGGCATTGACATCCGCGAGTTTTCGTTGACCGCGCTCCGTGACCATATTGCAGTCGTTTCACAAAACGCACATGTGTTCAATACATCGATCCGCGAGAATATCCGCCTGGGCAGGCCGTCCGCTTCAGACGGCGAGATTATCGCAGCCGCTAAGGCTGCTCGCCTGCACGACTTCGTGACGACGCTGCCGCATGGCTACGATACGCTGGTCGGTGAACTTGGCAGTCGGTTTTCAGGAGGTCAGCGGCAACGGCTGGCGCTGGCGCGCGCGCTTTTGAAGGATGCGCCCATTCTTGTGCTTGATGAAGCGACCGCAAATCTCGACTCAGAGACGGAACGCGACATTCAAGATGTGCTGCACGAGATACGGAGAGGGCGCACAACAATCATTATAGCGCACCGGCTTTCGGCAGTGCACACCGCAGACGAGATTCTGGTCCTCGAAAATGCTCGTCTGATCGAGCGCGGCACGCATGAAGCGTTGCTTGAGCGCAACGGAATATACGCACAACTCTTTGCACAGCAACGTGATCTATGGGAAGACATCCACCAGGAGAGGGTTCAGTATGAACGATTATGAATACCGTTCAACCACGCTTGCAAAACCGTCTCATCCGCTCTTGCGTCCACTTTTGTTGATCGGTGGGACATGTTTCCTTATTCTTGGATTTCTGGGCGCTTTTTTGCCTGTCCTTCCATCCACGCCATTTTTTCTGTTGACTGCGGCGTTATTTTTTCGGTCATCGCCTCGACTGTACGGCTGGATGACCGGTCATCCGCTGATCCGTCCACATCTTCAGCGCTTTCAGCAGGATCGCTCGATGACGCTGCGTGCAAAGGCGATGGTCTTAGGACTTGCCTGGATGATGCTGCTTGCAGCAGCGATCTTCGCAGTCGAGAGCCTGTTCATGCGCGTGTTTCTGATCGGATTGGCGATTATCAAGACCATCGTCATCTTGCGCCTGAAGACCGCCAGATCGCCGTAGCCGCACTATTTCGTTTGAAACAGCATCCCGTACCCCTTAACCTCACACCATCCGCGCCAGGCGTTCAGCCAGACCGGTGTACGTTTCCGGCGTCAGTGCGCGCAGCTCATCTTTGATCTCCGGCGCGACATCGAGTTCGTCGATGAACGTATGCAGCATCGCAACCGTCAGCGTCCGTCCGCGCGTCAGGCGCTTGAGCGCCTCATACGGCTCAGGATACCCGACGCGGCGCAGGATCGTCTGCACCGCTTCCGCCAGCACCTCCGGGTGACGGCGCAGATCGTCGAGCAGACGTTCCCGGTCAACGTTGATCTTTCCCAATCCCCTGCTAATGCGCCGATAACCGAGCAGGCAGTACCCAAACGCCACGCCAAGGTTACGCAACACGGTACTGTCGGTCAGGTCGCGCTGCAGGCGCGAAACCGGCAACTTGCGGCTCAAGTGTTCCAGCAAGGCGTTTGCCAGCCCCAGGTTGCCTTCGGCATTCTCGAAATCGATCGGGTTGACCTTGTGGGGCATCGTGGACGACCCGACCTCGCTGGGAGGCGCGGTCTGCACCAGGTAGCCGTCGCTGACATAGCGCCACATATCCTGGCACAGATCGATCAACACCGTGTTGAGCCGTCGCAGCGCGTCACATAGTTCGACGAGCGTGTCGTGCGGTTCGATCTGCGTGGTCAACAGCACCGGTTCCAGGTCGAGGAACCGGATGAACCCGCGGCTGAACGCGATCCAGTCCACCTGCGGCAGCGCCGCGACGTGCGCAGCGAATGTGCCGGTGGCGCCGTTCAATTTGCCGGTGAGTCGAATGGCGGACGCCTGTTCATAAGCGCGTTTGAGACGCGCGGCGAACACTGCCATCTCCTTGCCGAAGGTCGTCGGCGTAGCGGGTTGTCCGTGGGTGCGCGCCAGCATTGGCGTTTCGGCTTCGGTGAACGCCAGGTCGCGCAGTGCCGCAATAATCTCGCCAACTGCGGGCATGAGGATCAGGTCGCGCGCCTCGCGGGTCATCAATGCGTGTGCAAGATTGTTGACATCTTCCGACGTGAGCGCAAAATGCACTGCTTCCTTCCAGGCGCCGAGACCGAGCGCATCGAGCCGTTCGCGCAGCCAGTATTCGACCGCCTTGACATCGTGGTTGACCTTGCGATCCCATGCGGCTATCGCTTCAGCGTCATCGATGGAGAATGAGCGGTACAGATTACGCAATGCCGCTGCCGCGCGCGGATCGAGTTTCGGCACGAAATCGACGTCCTGCGCGCGTGTCAGAAACAGCAGATACTCCACCTCGACGCGCAGCCGATAGCGAAGCAACGCCGCCTCGCTGAAATAGGCTTCGAGATCGGCGACATCGGCGCGGTAGCGGCCATCGAGCGGCGAAAGAGCGGTCAGCGACATCTCGTTTCTCCTTCAATAGCGACGTTGTCGCATGTTTGCAATGATTCCGAACGTTTACCATCCATGACTGCACTGCAAAAATCTGTAACCACGAAGGTCACGAAGGGACACAAAGGACATGCGCTTCGTGGTTCTTCCCCTTCGTGTGCTTCGTGCCCTTGGTGGTGAAGCCTTCCATGACTTCACGGCACAAAGCGGAACCACGAAGGTCACCAAGGGACACGAAGGAAGTGCGCTTCATGTTTATCCACCTTCGTGCGCTTCGTGCCCCTGGTGGTTACTTCACGGCACAAAGCGGAACCACGAAGGTCACCAAGGGACACGAAGGAAGTGCGCTTCATCTTTATTCCCCTTCGTGCGCTTCGTGTCCTTGGTGGTTACTTCACGGCACAAAGCGGAACCACGAAGGTCACCAAGGGACACGAAGGAAGTGCGCTTCATGTTTATCCACCTTCGTGCGCTTCGTGTCCTTGGTGGTGAAGCCTTCCATGACTTCACCGCAAAAAGCGGAACCACGAAGGTCACCAAGGGACACGAAGGAAGTGCGCTTCATCGTTATTCCCCTTCGTGCGCTTCGTGTCCTTGGTGGTGAAGCCTTCCATGACTTCACCGCAAAAAGCGGAACCACGAAGGTCACCAAGGGACACGAAGGAAGTGCGCTTCATGTTTATCCACCTTCGTGCACTTCGTGTCCGTGGTGGTGAAGCCTTTGTGCAGTGGACTCATTCATAAGCGTGCGTATAATTGAAGCCGGACGCTCAACCCGGCGTCTGCACCAAGGTATCTACCGTCGGAGGTTGCTATGTCGCCTCTCATGTCACCCAACGCCGACCGAACGGTGAACGACGCCATTGCCGCGATTCGCTCAGGAGCGCGGACGCATACTTCTCACCCGGGTGTTGCGCCTCAACCCGCAGCACGAACACGCGTGGCTCTGGATGTCCGCTGTCGTTGAGACGCCTGAACAACAGCGTGAATGCCTGAATCGCGTGCTGGCGATCAATCCGCACAACGATACTGCACGCCAGGGGTTGAAGATGTTCGACCGAACTCAAGCGCCGTCTGCACCGGTACCGCATCTTGGGCAGACGTCTACCACGCCCATGCACGATCACACCCGCCTGACAGACAGTATGGCAAAGCCGATGGATGCCGACGCGGCGCGTGCGACTTCCCATCCGGTAAGCACATCTGTTTCACGTGAAACATCCCTTCCATCGACGCACGAGTGCAATCCAATAGCGCAGCGTTGTCCACAATGCGGCGCTGTGCTGAGTCACAACGACTCCTCGTGCGCTTTCTGCGGCAGCCGTGTTGCGCACGCTGCGGAACCCGCCCTTGCTTCATTCCATGCTTCTTCCTCATCATACCCGAAACGTCGCGCCTTGACCAGCAACGACCAACGACGCCTCGCCGGAGAGTCAGAAAAGCGAACCGGTGCAGCACATATTTTCAATCCGACGACCATTGTCGGTATGCTTGTGCTGGCTCTTGGCATAGCACCCATTATTTTAGCGTTCTCAGAAACGGCTTCGACAGACCTCGACCGGCTGAATGCTCTGCCTGTCCATATGGCTGTTGTCTTGGCATTGATAGCCTTTTCATTTTCATTGCCGATAGCATTTGCGGGAATAGGAGTCAAGCTGATCGTCGAGGGAATACAGCAGTATCGTTACGCACAGCTGCTACGCACCGCAAGCGCCGTCACCGACGCGCCGATCCTTGACGTCTGGCAGGAACGAGGGTATGAAGGCGAGCCGTCTATCGTCGCCTGGGAACTGACCTTCTCCGACGGCAAGGGACGTCCCGTGCAACACCGGGGAGCGCAGCGCATCAGCAAGAAGCTTTTCCATCAGCTTCAACAGCGTGACGCGGTGCAGGTGCGCTTTGTTCCCGATCAACCGGCTATCGCTGCGCTAGACCCGCAGTGGGTTGCGGCAATCGAGCAGCATAGCGCGTGATGAGCCTGATAGTCGTGTGCTGTGGTGCAGTTATGGATGCAATGTGTGTTAGCCATAGAAATCGGTAAACCCATCGGCGTCGAGGCGTTCGAGCATGCGCCTCACTTTCTCCGCCGACTCTGGAAAGGGCGCTGCGGTCATCGCTGCGGACGCCACTTGCGCAGCGTGTTTCCAGGTATGCTGTGGCGCGCCAAGGAACAGTTCCAGCAGTTCGGTTAGCGCCCGCCGCAAACGCGGCGTGTCATCGCCGCGCAGTTTTGGCAGCACTTTCTGCTTGATCTGCAGGTCCAGCGCCTGCTGTGGCATCAGTATCCCCTGTGATTGCTCGACATAACGCAGCATCTCGCTCAGGACGCGATACCCGAACGGCTGCCCTGCGCGCGCCATGATGCCGTGAACCTGAACAATCACCTTCCAGAGGGCGTCGTTGATCGCGCCGGGGTAGGCGGCGCGGAACCCTTCCAGATCGACATCGGTCAGTTCAATCACATTCGCGCGATCAAGCAGTTTGTCAGAAAGTGCGTGCGCACTCTCGTCAACGTTAACAGTGCCGATGATGACCACGTTCGGTGGCAGGCGAAAGGGATTGCTCAGAACGTCGCCGGTCACCGTCTCCACAGTCGCAGCAGGTGCTCCCAGGTCAATCAGGCGGTCGTCGGTCTCCATTGCCGACAGGATCGGCGCCAGGTAGTATTCCGGGCGCGCCAGGTTCATTTCGTCGAGGCAGACGAAATAACGTGCAGTCGGATCAGTTGCAGCGCGCTGCAGGAAGCGCAGAAACGGCGTGGCATGGTATTTCCCCGTGATCGCATTATAGTACCCCAGCAGATCGCGCGCGCTGTGCCAGTCGGGTTGTACCGCCACCAGCAGGTAGCGCTCATTCTCCTGTCCGGGCGCCAGATGTTCGCCGATCAGCGCATCGGCGTACAGGCGGGTCAGGCGGGTCTTGCCGACGCCGGAGATTCCCGGCAGGATGACCAGTGGACGGGTGCGGAGCGCGACATGGTAGGCGCGAATGATCTGTTCCGACACCGTCAATCCGCGCGCGCGCATACGTTCGATGATCACCTCGATCGGCGGTTCTTCCGCCATGAGATAGGCGACGCGCTGCTCACGCAACCAGGCGGCGCCGGTCGGATCATGCGCCTCGGCGCGCTCCATCAGCGCCTCGTTGAGCGGCAGCAACGCGAGCGCATCCTCGATTAGGCGTTCGATGAACGCCGGCTGAAAGACCTGCGGGTCGTCCCAATGGTAGGCGAACCCTGCCAGAAGTGACGATGCCGTGCGGTTTGCCAGGTAACGGTCGATCCACAGCGCTCCCGGATCGATCATGCGCTCGCGGTCTGCGAAGCGCACCTCGCGGATGTTTTCTACCAGCGGCAACCAGATCGCGCGCGATTCCTCCCACACGTGCGCCAGGTCGGCCTTGCGGCGGCGTGCAACCTGGAGGGCGACGAGGATCAGGCGCTCGACGCCGCTGACCGCCAGGTAGACCCCTGCGCCGCGCGGTGGTCGATCAATGACCAGGTAGTAGTCGTCGATCGGATCGCGCACGCCGCGACCGCGGTTGACATAGCGCTGCGTGCGGTAACTGATCTCGTAGAGGCTCCAGATACGCGAAAAACGTCGGGATGCCTCGGCGCTAAAGCGGGCAGCGAATCCCGCCAGCACCGGCTGCAACCGTTCCTGAACGGCATTCCAGCGCTCCGTAGCGCCGGGGACCGTCAGTGCAGCGAGCGCCTCCGGGGTGAATACGACCTGATCCGGCACGGTGGAAATCGCCATTTCAAGGCTTTCTGATGGGATAAATCCTTTCTATTATAACACCGTTGGCGATGTTCTGAGAACCAGAGCGGTTTTGCCCGTCTGGTGATTGGTGTTGGCTGTGACAGGCTCAGCCAACGCCTGTTCGGGAGCGAGTATCGGAAGATTGCGACTTTATCGCAATGCTGCAATCGAATCGGAGCGCTCTGCGTACATGACTCCGGCTACAATCATGGTGACGCGCTACCTGATTGAGATGGTTCCCGACATCGGAGGTTGCCAATGTCACTCCCTCCATCACAAGACTCCGAACAGACGCTGGACAAAGCCATTGCCGCGATTCGTGCGGGTGAAACGGAGCGTGGACGCGCGTTGCTTGCGCAAGTGCTGCGCGACAACCCATCCTGCGAAAACGCCTGGCTCTGGATGGCGACCGTTGTTGAAACGCCGCAGCATAAGCGTGAATGTCTCGAGCGCACTCTGGCAATTAATCCGCAAAACAGCATTGCACGGCGTAAGTTGCGGTCGCTTGGCGTGACGGCGCCGCCTGTTGCGCCTGCATCAGCGCAGCGCATCGCAGGTCCGGCGTATGGCAGTCCATCTCTGCCCGCTGGCGCCGGTCGTTGCCCGAACTGCGCTGCGGAAATTGATGCAGCAGACCGGCGGTGCCGCTTCTGCGGATCGCTTCTACGCATATTGCCGCACAGTCCTGCTTCGAGATCAAAGCGAGAGTCGTTGAGTCAGATTGAGCGATGGAAACTTACCGGAAGATACATTCCGCCCTTTTTACCATTTGCCATTTTGACCTATGTGTTCGTAGGGATAGTGATAGGAGTCCTCGGGGCCTTCTTCGGAAAAGAACACCTTACATCTATCGTCATGACGCTACTCTTTCTTCCGTTTGCGGCTATGTGGGTCTTTATTATGATAATACATTCCTGTCCTGTCAATCGTCGAGAAAATACGATTAATGAGCGGGTCGAGAGCCGAGGCGCGTATTATTGATATTTGGGTGGAAGAAGGGGAAAAAGCAAACGAAACATCTTATTACATCGCGTGGGAATTCACCGTACCCGATCAAAGAGGTGACGCCGTTCACTTCAGAAAGGCGCAATCAATTAGCAGAAAAATCTACTCTATGCTTGCAGCACGTGATACAGTGTTCGTGCGTTATGTCCCTCGCGAACCACAATGCTCCGGATTGGACAAAAAGTGGCTCCGTGAACTCGAGAAACGGTAAGATGTCCATGGATTCATCTCTCCCTGCCGCCTTCGAATTCGATCCTCCTGCGTGTGACCTCTCGACTTTTGCCTCGCGCTCTGCTTCGCCTTCCGTTGTTGCGGAACGCATGTTCATATCACCCCCGCCACCCGGCGATATGTGATATAATACAAGGGTTGTGTAATGACATCTTTAGAGCGCCAGTATGCGGCAACCTGCCTCGATTATCGACACGTTGAGCGAAGGATATCGCGCTATTCACCGAAGGCCGGCTGCGCTGCTCCTGGTGTTCGCATTCAACCTGGCGTTGCTGCTGACGGCGCCGGTTTCGTTTGCGCCGCTGTTTGATCGCTTCGATAGCTTCCTGACCAGGCTGGCAGGCGCGTCGGCGGAATACGACGGCGAGGCGCAGAGCCAGATGAGCGCACTGCTGGCAGAACTCGGTCAGACTGACCTGCGTCAGGCGCTGGCACTGATGAGCGTAATGCCGCGGTTCATTATTCCGCGTTTTGCACCGGGCGCGCTAGCGACCAATAGCGCAGGCGCGGCGATCACGATTGCCAGCGTGCCAGCCGCAGTGCTGACCTTCGTTGTGATCAATGTGATCGTTTTTCCCATCGGTGTGCTGTTTCTGGCGCTGGTTGGCGCCGCAGTACGCGGTGAACCGGCATGGCAGCGCGACCTGTGGCGTATCATAGCACGCATTGGCGCCGCGGTCCTTGGGGTAATGGCCATTCTGGCAACCGCATTCGTTCTGATCGGTGTGCCGTTCACCTTTGTGGCAGCGCTCCTTATGGCGGTTAATGAAGTGCTGGGAGTGCTGGCGTTCAGCCTGATCCTGGTCGTGATCATCTGGGTGCAGATCTACGTTGGCTTCGCCAACGAGGCGATTGTGATGAGCCGCGTCGGACCGCTGCGCGCGCTGCGGGCGAGTTTTGAACTCGTGCGCCGCAATCTGTGGGGCGTGGTCGGGTTCTTGCTTCTCTCGCTGTTGATCGTTCGCGGCACCGAGGTGATCTGGGAGGTGCTGGGAACATCAACGCTTGGCGGCGTGGCGGCGGCGCTTGGCAGCGCCTACATCGGCGCCGGTCTGGCAGCGGCGCGGATGGCATTCTACCGCGAACGCCTGCGCCGTTTGAGTGAACAACAGGCGATCCGCCCAGGAGCGGCGCCCTGAGCCTGCCAAAGGGTAGAACTATTGACTTCACTGCAAAAAGCAACCACGAAGGTCACAAAGGGACACAAAGGAAATGCGCTTCATTTTTTACCTTCGTGCGCTTCGTGTCCTTTGTGGTTAAGCCTTTGTGCAGTGGACTCACTATTGCAATCATATGAATGAACGATTCGAGTCGTCTATGACAACAGAACCGCTGCGATCGGTCGATGTGACCGGCTACGATGAAGATCAGATCCAGGTGCTCGAAGGGATGGAGGCGGTTCGCCGTCGTCCCGGGATGTATATCGGCCCAACTGATGTCAACGGCCTGCACACCATGGTGCGCGAAGTCGTCGATAACTCGGTCGATGAAGTCATGGCCGGGCGCGCAACCACCGTCGAGGTCACGATCCATAAAGATGGGTCGGTGACGGTCGCCGATGACGGCTATGGCATCCCGACCGGTCCGCATCCCAAACTCGGCGTCAGCACGCTTCAGGTGGTGATGACGGTCCTCCATGCTGGCGGCAAGTTCGACAACAAAAGCTACAAAGTGTCGTCCGGGTTGCACGGCGTCGGCGTGTCAGCCGTCAACGCACTCTCGTCTTATATGCGCGTTGATGTCCATAATGCGCGTGATGGGATGCACTACTATCAGGAGTACCGCTGTGGCGCGCCGCAGTGCGAGGTGCAGAAGGTCGGTCCCACCACCCGGCGCGGGACGATCACGCGCTTCCTGCCGGATACGACGATCATTCAGACGCTGGACTACCAGTTCAAGACTCTGGCGCAACGCTTCCGCGAGATGGCGTACCTGAACAAAGGGCTGCGCTTCAAGTTCGTCGATGAGCGTGATGGGAATGAGGTGAACTTTTATTTCGAGGGCGGCATTCGCTCGTATGTGCGTCACCTCAACAAAGACCGGAATGTGTTGCACAAGCAGCCGTTCTATGTCGAACGCGTCGTCGATGATGTGCTGGTCGAGGTGGCGTTGCAATACACCGAAAGCTTCGACACCGATTCGGTGTACGCATTTGCTAATGGCATCAACAATACCGATGGCGGCGCGCACGTCGCCGGTTTTCGCAGCGCGTTGACGCGGGTGATCAATGCGTATGCGCGCAGCAAAGGGTTCCTCAAGGAAAACGAGGGGAACCTGACCGGCGATGATGTGCGTGAAGGGTTGACCGCCGTGATCAGCGTGAAACTGCGCGACCCGCAGTTCAGTTCGCAAACCAAGGAGAAACTGGTCAGCCCTTCCGCCACTGGCGCGGTCAACACGGTGTTTGGCGACGCCTTCAGCGCCTGGCTTGAGGAAAACCCGCAGGAAGCGCGGCGTATCGTTGAGAAGTGCATCTCAGCGGCACGGACTCGCATCGCGGTGCAGAAAGTGCGGGAAACGGCGCGCAAGAGCGCGATGGAAGGGTTCTCGCTGCCGGGCAAACTAGCCGACTGCTCGGATACCAGCCCGGCGCGCACCGAGTTGTTCATCGTTGAGGGTGATAGCGCCGGCGGGAGCGCAAAGCAGGGGCGCGACCGGCGCTATCAGGCGATCCTTCCGCTGCGCGGCAAAATCCTGAATGTCGAGAAGAGCCGGCTCGACAAAATGCTGTCCAATAACGAGGTCAAGGCGCTGATTACCGCCATCGGTGCCGGCGTCGGCGAGCAGTTCGACCCGTCCAAATTGCGCTACCATCGCATCATTCTGATGTGCGACGCCGATGTGGACGGGAGCCACATTCGCACACTGTTGCTCACGTTCTTCTTCCGCTATATGCGTCAAATCATTACAAACGGGCACCTCTACCTGGCGCAGCCGCCGCTGTATCGCATCGTCCATGGGAAGACCGAGAAGTATGTCTTTACCGACGCCGAGCGCGATCAGTATCTGTCAACCCTTTCGCCTTCGGAACGGAACAAAGCGGTCGTGACGCGCTACAAGGGGCTGGGTGAGATGAATGCGGCGCAACTGTGGGAAACGACGATGAATCCGCTCAATCGCCTGCTCTTGCAGGTGACGCTCGAAGATGCACAGCAGGCGGACGAGACCTTCACCATGCTGATGGGCGATCTGGTTCCGCCGCGCAAACGCTTCATTCAAACTCACGCGCTCGAGGTGCGGAACCTGGATATTTGAGGGCGTGGGCATGCACGCGGCGAAACTGCCGGGTGCATGCTGTTCTCGCAGTGCTTGAACCCCGCATGGGTCGTCATGCAGTCAGGGTGGGCTGAGCCTGTCGAAGCCCACTCTGCGCTATCAGGCAGCAATCTCGCACATGTTGCGCTCAACGATTGAGTGGGCTGAGCCTGCCGAAGCCCACCCTGCGATCAGGGGCAAGCCTTGTCAGAAATGTTGCCATTACGGTCGCACAATAATACTGGCAACCGTTACCCACTCGCCCGCATTACCGGCATAATCAATCGGCTGTACGCGCAACAGGTGCTCGCCAATGGCAAGCGGCGGCGCTTCGACCTCCGGCAGAGGGGTGAACCACTCCGAGACTCCAGTGGGGTCGCTGCCGATGTAGATGCGGTAACCGGCAACCCCGGAAGCGGCGTCGCCTGCCGGTTCCCAGGCGATGAGCGTCGATTGCCCGGCTTTCAGTGCGATTGGCTCGATTGCCGGCGGGGACTCCGGCGGGGTCGTGTCATACCCTATCGGACCGAACGTGGCGACCGTCTGTTGACCGTTGCGGTCCCATCCGCGCACGAAGAGCGTATGCAACCCTTCGCCCGCCTCGGCGAGGCGTATGCTCCCATTCGGCGTTGGCATCTCTGGCGCCGCGCCGGCGGGATCGGCCCCCCACGCTGCGCGATACCCCGCCGTCATTGCTGTGCCGCTGAATTCAATGCGTACATCGCCACTGTACCAGCGACCGGTTTCCGCTCCGGCAAAACCGATCCCCTCGATGTTCGATAGCGGTGTGCTGCCGGCCTCCAGCACCCTGCCGCCGTGCTGGTTGCACCCGCCAATCTCCGGCAAGTCATACCCTTCTGCAAAGCGCAACGGCACAGAACGCCGATTGCGCGCCCAGGGTCCCTCTGCAGTGAATGCCGTGAAATGCAGATGCACCACCCCCGGTGACCCGCGATCACCAACGGCGCCGATCACTTCGCCGCGCGCCACGATCCGCCCGATCTGCGGATGTTCGGCGCTCTGCATATGCGTATACATCGTGTAGAGATTGCCCTCGTGACGGAGGATGAGCGTGCCACTCCGCCGCGCCCAAACGAAGATGACGCCGTCGGCGGCGGCGCGTACCGGAGCGCCGGCGCTTGGACCTCCAACCCGAACCAGATCGAGTGAGTAGCGATCCCAGCCATTATGCGTGCCACAGGCGTACCCCTGAATGATGCGCCACTGCTCACCGGGGGGCGTCGGCAACCAGAGTTCGGGGGCGACGCCAGCGTGGTCTGCTGCCGCAATCGGCGCTGCCTGCACGAACGCAACAAGAACGATCACCAGCGCAAGCCAACGCCGCAGCTGTCTGCTTCGTGATTTCATAGTGTCGCCGTGGACCTATTTACTTTTTGTTTACAGATTGCGAGACGCGGAGAAGATACCACAGAGTCGTGCGCGCGTCAAACGCAGGTTGTGCGTGTTCAGCGTTGGGGTAACGCTGCAAACCCGGGAGCAGGGCGCTTACAACACGTGAAGCGTTTTTAGCAAGCCTCCACGTCGTATCAGCCGTTTCAGGCATCAGGATGTAGGCACAGTCGAGGCGGCGCATCGCTCCAACACATGTCGCGTTGCGTTATCGACCCCATTCCTTGCAGGCATGCGCCGTATCAGATCACACGCGCGGGCATCACTACCCGCGCCGATCATCCGAAACCCCGTGCGTGCGCGGGGCCTGCATGTACGCAGATTGTGGCGATCACCGGACTGACCGAAATCCCGTGCGCGCGCGGGGCCTGCGAGCGCCGCCGCTGTGTGCGGCACCAGGGCGACCGAAATCCCGTGCGCGCGGGGCCTGCGTTAACGCAGAGACGCAAAGGCGCAAATCTGTTGCGTCTCTGCGTGCGCGCGGGGCTGGCGTGGAGATTAATGACCTGTGCCGCTCTGCGCCGGTCTGCCTGGTGAGTCAAGTCGCAGGCTCCGGCAAGCGAAGCCCGCGCAGACAGGCTTGACCAGGCGATACCAGCCAGATTGTTGTCTCGATATTCATCAAGGTCGGGCTAGAGTGCGGCGGATTTCCTCAAGAAACCTGCGGGAGTGGCCATCACACACTCTTCTGCACACATTCTCTCAGGCGCACAGTACCCAAGAAATCGTGCGTGGTCAAACGTCTTCCACCTTTGACGATTGGGCATTCATGCCGGCAGACATATTCTGTTGACGCGCCATAGACACAAGACCCAGCGCGATCACCGCCTGTTGCAGGTTTGCAAAGGTGCGCATCCGATTGAGCGCAACCCCCAAACCCACAACCGTCTGCGCCACTTCGGGGCGAATGCCGACGACGATGACCTGCGCTCCCAGGAGACGTGCGGCATCGGCAGCCCGAAGGATCATGCGCGCGACTTGCGTATCCACAAGTGGAACGCCGGTGATGTCGAAGATGATATGATGTGCGCGTTCGCGCTCAATAGCGTGGAGGACATTCGAAACGAACGTCTCTGCGCGCGCTTCATCGATGGCGCCGACGAGTGGTGCAATGAGCACGCCAGGCAACACGGGGAGAACCAGGGCGCTCAGTTCGCGGATCGCTTCCTGGCTTGCACGCAGATCGGCAAGCGTTTGCTGCAACTGCGCTTCGCGCTGCTCAACGGTATGGAGCGCTTCCTGAAGTTCAGCGGTTCGTTCCTGCACCGTCTTCTCAAGCGTATCTCGCAAATGAGCAAGTTCCTGTTCACGCGCCAGCGCAGCCACGAGTGATTGCCGCAACACCGGACCGAACGATGCAATGATCGTCGTGACCACAAACAGCACAAGCAGAAACAGTGCCACTGCGACAACCGTGAGATCGCCGGGCGGTTGGACTGTGGCGACAAACGGGGCGATCACCGGCTTAAGGAAGAAGACAAGGGCGGGGATCAAGCCGCTTGCTGCCGAGACCGCAATCAATCGACTGTTTTCTATCAAGAGACCGGTTAAGATGACCGGTGCCAGCGTCACCAGCAGGAATGGCGTCGCTGCCGGGTAGCCATAAATGACCGTCACAAAGAACACTGCTGCTACCAGACCGGCAGATGCCGCCAGAACCGCCGGGCGAAAACGCCCGCGGCGAAGGACTGCCACTCCTGCCATACTGGTCAGCATGACCACGACGGCGCCGACAGCAGGCACGCCGTCGGTTGGGTTGATGCCCAGCGCTGCAAGGAAGACGATCAGCGCGATCAGTGCTGCGCCGCTGATAGCGAGCAGGATGCGTTGTAATGCTGGCGCCTGCTGGCGTTCAATGATGTCGCCAGACCATTCATTCAAGGTGATCAGTAGCCTGCATGTTCTCTCCTCACAAACAAGACGGCGCGCAGTCTGTTTAACTCGTTGCGCGCCGGTGCATTAATGGCAGTCTGATGGCGCCGCTTCTCTTGCAGGCGTTGCAGTGACTGCTCCTGTCACTATTGTACCTCAGCGCTATTACCGTGGTTGTGTAACCTTTTGCCGATGGCTGCATTTCAAGAGTGAGGCGGTTATCAGACATATTTCTCAGCCTACTAGAAAAGGAGCCCGACAATGTTCGCGAAGAATGAAGGCCCGATGGATCGTGGCATTCGTGCGGTGCTTGGCATCGCAGCGTTGGTGGCGGCATTCACGTTGTTGAGCGGCGTCTGGCAGATCGTTGCCGGCGTGGTCGCGTTTATGCTACTCGTAACGGCTGTCATCGGCGTATGCCCGCTTTATTCGGTGCTGGGCATCAATACCTGCCCGGTCAAGCCAGGGACGAGGGGTTAGGAGTTAGGGGTGAGGGGTGAGGCGCCATGTTCACCCTATCTGGACTGTTCCTTAGTTAGGGGTGGATACTGCGGTGTGTGTCTGAGTTCTATCGCCCATTGCGAGCATCAGAATGTGCGTAAGGACAAGATGACGCCTTGCCCCAACATCCCCTTTTCCCGCAGTCGGTACAGTACCCACACGTCTGATACCACATCGCGGTCAGTCAGACCAGATGTTTGATCGCCCGGTTCGCAAGGATCAGCGATCAACGCGCACCGCCCGGATGTTGCCCAAGACTTGCTTGTGGTGACCGTCTAGCGGCTGACGTTGGCTGAGCGTGTCGAAGCCGGCTGAGCGTGTCGAAGCCAACGTCAGCCGCTCCACGTCCTTGATGTTCCAGGTTGCGGTTGATCGCGCTATGAGCGAGGGTTTTCGCCCGCAGCGCCCCGGTGTCCTGCCGTGCGCTCCGGCGGTATTGTGACCGCGCATTCGTAGAAGATTCACACAAAGGCGCAAAGGCGCCAGGATGCCGTATGACATCCGGTATGCGATGACGCTGCGGGCTGATGAATATTGAGCAAGAAATCCGGTCTCGCCCGCGCATCGGCGACAGCAGCCCCGGCAGGGCTTCCACGTGCAGTGAGCGCGGTCGAACCGCCTGCAGTGAGCATGGTCGAACTGCCTGCGGCGAGCAGGGTCGAGCCGCGTCCTTAGCGAGGGCTTTCGCCCGCAGCGCTCCGGCGCCCCGCTGCGCGCCCCGGCAGTATGGTACGAATGACCGCTCATGAGTATGGCATCGCCCGGTCAAGCCTGTGCAGGCGGGCTTCGCTCGCCGGAGCCTGCGACTTGAGTCGCCAGGCGAACCGGCGCAGAGCGGCATCGGTCGTCAACCTACTCGCAGCCCTGCACGCGGGGAATTGGTGACAACCATTGTCCATCTGGCGTCCGCAATCGCCCCGCAGCCCTGCGCGTGGGGTTTTGGTGATCGGCAACGCTCCGCTTGAGCGCAACCCTCGCGTCGCCTGCCCCTTGCCGCGCGCCTGGTTTTGCGCGCGTTCGTATCTTCCTGCTTCAGGCGCTTACAAGCGCCTTCACTGCCGTCCGATCGTACTTCTGTTTGCGGCGAATGTCGCGCAGGGCGCGCCGGTTGCGGTAGACGGTGATGAGCACCGGGGTCTCACCGGCGTCACTGATGACGAGGGTGGCGCCTTCCAGATGATGATACTTTTGAAAGGTCGCCCGATCAGCAGGGATGTTACGCCTTCCAAGGAAGATGTGCAGCACGCCGCCGCTGCGGATGCGACGCCCATGTCGCATGATGAATGCCACCTCGTCGTCCTTCAGGTTGCGTTGTGCCTGTCGCAGGCGTGCGTGGTTGCTGATGGCGATCATGCGAGCCTCCTCTATTCAGGTGCGACGCCCGCTCCTGTCTCTGGAGAGCGTCTATTTGCATTGAGCATAGCCTGTTTCTATGAACAAGATAAGACAGTCGCGCGCCGCTTTTTCATCTCTGTCGGTTGACAACCGCCAAAGCGATTGGGTATTATCCATGAATGAGTCCACTGCACAAAGGCGTAACCACCACGGACACGAAGCGCACGGCGGTGGATAAACATGAAGCGCATTGCCTTCGTGTCCCTTGGTGACCTTTGTGGTTCGCTTTGTGCCGTGAAGTAACCACCAGGGACACGAAGCGCACGGCGGGTGATAAAGATGAAGCGCATTGCCTGTGTGTCCCTTTGGGACCTTCGTGGTTCGCTTTGTGCCGTGAAGTAACCACCAAGGACACAAAGTGCACGAAGGTGGATAAACACGAAGCGCATTGCCTGTGTGTCCCTTGGTGACCTTCGTGGTTCGCTTTGTGCCGTGAAGTAACCACCAAGGACACAAAGTGCACGAAGGTGGATAAACATGAAGCGCATTGCCTGTGTGTCCCTTGATGACCTTCGTGGTTCGCTTTGTGCCGTGAAGTAACCACCAAGGACACAAAGTGCACGAAGGTGGATAAACACGAAGCGCATTGCCTGTGTGTCCCTTGGTGACCTTCGTGGTTACGGCTTTTTGCAGTGAAGTCATCCATGCACGTCTGTTCGGAGAACCGAGAACCAAGAACCGAGAACCGGGATGCGTGATGGGTGCTGAGGCTCTGGCGCTCTGGTGAAGGTGGTTGATGACATGGCACAGGAACGTTCGTGGTATGAAGTGGTGCAGGAGTGTCAGGAGCGTGTGGTGCGCATCCGCGCAGTGCTCACGACGGGCGGCGAGTGGACGCCAGCGCTTCAGAAAGACCTCGACAACGTGATCCTTGCAGCGCGCAACTGGATCTACGGTCGGGCGCGCAAATCGGGACTCGATGAGGATGCCTGCGCCGATGTGCTGCTCGCGTTCATCGAACAACTCCAGCGCGATCTGCGCAGTCCCGGATTCCGCAGTATGGAGCGCAAACTCGGCTCGTACATCTCAACAACAGTTAACCGCATTCTCTACGAAAGAAAAAACAACCAGCAGCACATCTTATCTTCTCTTGAGAGTCTGGATGCGCCGATGGGTGACGATGGTCTACCGCTCCACGAGGTCATCGAAGATCCGACGCTAGCGCGTCTTGCCGAAGAGCATGACGAAGAACAGGTTCGCAAACGATTGTACGAAGCGATCGAGGCGCTTCCTGAAATCGAACGTGTGGTTGTTACGCATCGCCTGAACGGAGTGCGCGGGATCGACATCGCACAGATGCTTGTTATGTCGCCCGCAAATGTTTCACGTATCTACAAGCGCGCAATCAATCGGTTGCGTCAGGCATTGGCTGCCGGGGAATCATCATGAAAGACCGTTCGTATTTTATCGAGGCGGCGTTGCGTTACGAGGAACTGCTCAAATCGGGGCAGATCATCAGCCTCGATGCATTTGTGGCGCAGGAACCGCCAGAGGTGCGCGAGGAACTGCGCGCGTTTCTCGAGTTTAACCTGACGCTCGGCGAATTGGACGAGCCGGCGGTGCTATCGCCGACGGAAGAGGCGGCGGCCGACCGTGTGATGGCGCTGGCGGGGGCGGCGTGGGAACGCGAGCTGAGCGGCAAGCCGCTCCAGAATCTGACCGACCTGCGCAAGGCGCGTCATATGACGGTCGGGCGACTGGCGCGCCACTTGAAATTGCCGGTCGATCTGCTGGCGCGCCTGGAGCGCGGCAAAGTGCGCGTTGCGACGATCCCCGAACGGTTGATTGAGCGCCTTGCCGATGCGCTGCAAACCGCTACGTCCGTTATTCAAGCGGCATTGCTCGCGCCGCCGCCTGCCAGCACAGGAGCGCGTCTCAACGCCGAAGATGGAATCGTCGAGCCGGAAGAGACAGTGGTCAGCTTCGCACGGGCGTTCGCAGACAGCGCTCCGACCGACGAAGAGCGGGCAGCCTGGGCTGATGTGCTGCCAGAGGACCGACGATAAAACAGGTGAATGGTCATACCTGCATTGCCGCCCAACACGGATGCACTGTATAGAACGGCACGGGGGAGTATGCGCGCGGTGAGTGATCGCGCCGGTTCTGAATTGGCGCAGGCGATGAACCGGGTAAGACCTGTGCCGATGTGATACTGACTTGCGGTCAGTCAGACAAGATGTTCGCGCGCCCGGTTCGCAAGGCGCACCAGTCAACGCACACCGGCAGTCCGTGTCGTGGACGCATGACTGCGCAGTGGTATCAGCAGCCCCGGCGGGGCTTCCACTTGCGGTGAGCACCGTCGAACCGCATGCGGTGAGCATGTCGAACCGCGTCCTCAGCGCGGGCTTTCGCCCGCAGCGCTGGTTATCTGAAGGGCGGAATGGCGCAGCAAAGCAAACTTTCATGTCCTTAGCACGGGCTTTCGCCCGCAGCGCCCCGGCGTCCCGCTGTGCGCCCCGGCAGTATTGTACGATTGACCGCGCATTGGTATGAGGAGCGACGGCGACCATGAGTGTGCGTTCAAGGCATATCCGCGCATTGGCGCGTGATGTTCGTCGATCGTACTTGGAGCGCATCGGTGGCGCGCCTGACCATCCGCTCCCGCTCGACGATCTGGCGGAGACGCTCTGGGAGTTGACGGTCGTTCCGACAACAACGCTCGCCGAAGGCATTCAGGGCAAGGTCGAGCCGGAACTTCAGGTCATTCGGGTGCGGCGCGATCTTCCGCCGACCCGCCTGCGCTTCGTGGTGGCGCACGAAATTGGTCACGTGGCGCTCGAAGGACTGACCGCCGATTCCTTCCGTGATACTGCCGATACCCTCGATGAGCGCGCAGCCGGCGAGGGTGTCGATGAGTCGGCGGTGCGCACCTACAACACGCGCGAGCGCCGTGAACAGGAGGCGAACCTGTTTGCACTCGAACTGCTCGTGCCGGCGGAGGAACTCTGGCAGGCGGTGCAGCAACCGGAGTGGAGCATCGAGACGCTGGCAGCGCATTTTGCCGTCTCTTCCGATGCGCTGCGCGCGCAACTGGTGAATGTCTGCTGCCTCGAACCGCCGGTTTTGCTGGCAGCGCCGGTTGCCGGGTCAGGTTCCACATTCACGCCCGACCCGGAGCAGCGGGCGGCGGTCGATGCGCCGCTGCCGCTGCTGCTCGCCGCAGGACCCGGCACTGGCAAGACGCGCAGTATTGTGGCGAAATATGTGTCACTCGTGAGTCAGGGGGTCGATCCGGCGTCCACGCTGGCGTTGACGTTCTCGAACCGGGCAGCGGAAGAGATGCGCGAGCGGATTATTGCGGCGCTCCGCCAGGAAGCGCCGCACCTCGCCGGATGCATCGAAATCAGCACCTTTCACTCATGGGGCTTGAATATGCTGCGGGTCTACGGCGCGCGCCTGGGGCTGCCGGTCGATGCGCGTCTGCTCGACACTGCCGATCTCTTCATTTTGCTGTCGAAACGCCTGAACGATCTGCGCCTGGAGCATTTCAAAGACCTGCGCGAACCAACCCGGCATTTGCTGACGATTATTCAGGCGATCAGTCGCATCAAGGATGAGCTCTGGTCGCCGGAGGAGTTTGCGCGTCTGGCGGAAATAGAAGCGCGACGCCTGATCGAAGATGCGGAACGGGATCACCCCGGCACGACCCGTAAAGCGACCGAAGTGCGCGAACGCGCTGTGCGCCGGGCCGCCACTCTGCGTGAACTGGCGCAGGTCTATCCACGTTACGAAGCCATGCTCCGCGAAGCGGGCGCGCTAGACTATGGCGACCTGATTGTGCTGCCGGTAAAGGCGCTGCGCGACCATCCGGCAATCGCCGCCGATCTCCGTCGCCGCTATCGTTATCTGCTGGTCGATGAGTTTCAGGACATCAACTACGCTTCGGGCGAGCTTATCCGGTTGCTCGACGGCGGGCGCGGGCAGGTGTGGGCGGTCGGCGATGCATGGCAGAGCATCTACCGCTTTCGCGGCGCGTCCGCCGCCAACCTCGACGAATTCACGCAGCACTATCCAGATGCGCACATCCGCTACCTGACGCGCAACTATCGCTCGTTGCAACCGATCCTCGACGCCAGCGCTGCGGTGATGGCGAGCGATCCGCGCGCCGCTGAACGTCCCCCGCTCGTGGCGCAGCGCAACGGCGGCGGCGCCCGCACGGTCGTCGAGTGGGCCGCGCCGCGCAGCCCGGATGAGTATGCCGCCATTGCGCACGACATTCTGCGCCGGGTGCGACTGCGCAACCGCCGGTTGGCGCCGGGCTGCGCGGCGCGGCGCGGGATGGCGCGCTCTGGAAGGATGCGGCGGATGGCGCGGCGTTCTCCGCTGTCGATCCGCCGGTGGCGCTTCTACGATCATGCTATCCTCTGCCGCACCCACGAGCAGGCAGGTGCGCTTGCTGCCGTGCTCGAAGCGCACGGCGTGCCAGTCGATTACATCAACGACGTGTTCGATGCGCCCGAAGTCAAGGATGCCCTGGCGGTCTGCGCTCAGGTTGGCGCAGCAAACAGCGCCGGGTTGTTGCGTGCGCTGACCATGCCCGAACATTGCCTCGACTCCGCCGATCTCAACCGGCTGGTCGATCTGGCGCGGCACACCCAACAGGCGCTGACACGGGCTGCGCGCGACCCGCAGATTGTTGCGCGCCTCAGTGAAGCGGGGCAGCGGACGCTCGCACAGCTCCAGGCGATGGTCGAAGCGCTGGAGGGCGAAGGCGATGCCTGGCAGGTGTTGACAGCGTACCTGTTCCGGCACAGCCAGGCGATGCGCGAGCGCTTGATCCGCGCCGCGCGGAAGGACGTCAAGGCGCAGCGTGAACTCGCCGCACTCGGTCAACTCCTTGCGATTGCGCGCACCTTCGTGCGCCTGGCAGCAGCGGACGAAGGTGATATGCCTCATTTCATTGACTACGTGCGCGCACTGCGCGCTGCCGGTGTGCGCCCGCGATCATCGAGTGATGCGCAGGTGGACGCTGTGCGGATTATGACGGTTCACGCCGCAAAAGGGCTGGAGTTTCCTATCGTGTATGTGCCGGGGTTGCAGGAAGGACGCTTCCCGGCGCGTGGCAACCGGCGAGGCATCCAGTTGCCCGACAGTCTCATCCGCGGTCCAATCGAGAGCGAAGAGCAGGAGGAACGTTACCTGCTCTACGTGGCGATGACCCGCGCGCGCAACCGGTTGGTGCTCAGCCGGGCGCTGATGCGAAGCGACGGCGCAAGACCGGTAGAGCGCTCGTCGCTGCTGCCCGGAGATGGTCAAGGGAATGGCGTTCCATGGCGCGTTCGCGTGCTGGAGGGTGCAGCGAACTGCCCGCCCCCGACGCTTGACATGCGCCTGTACGACACGCCGCTGCCGCGTATGCTGCTGCCGGCGTCGAGCATTGATCTTGATGGCTGCAAACGGCGCTTTCTCTACCAGTACGTCTACCAGTTGTATGACGACCTCTCGCCCTTCTTGCGCATGCACCAGGCAATCCGCGAATGCGTCAAGACTCTGACCGAACAGGCGCGTGATGGCGTTCTTCCGGCTGATGAAGCCGCACTGCGCACCCTGGTGTTTGGCCAGTTGCAACGCTACGAACTCGACACCGTCTTGTATGCCGATGACTACGCTGCCGAGACGCTGCGGCATGTGCAGACCGTATGGGACGACCTGCGCAACGGGCGGATCACGCCGGAACAGGTGGACCGGCGGGTGATCGTGCGGCGACCTGCCGGGACTATCGAGGTGCGGATTGATCGTGAGGAGACGCAGAACGGGATAACGCGCTGGGTGTGGGTGCGTCCGGGTATGCCGCGCAGTGACGATCACCTGGCGGAACGGGTGATGCTGTACGCTCTGGCGCGTCAGGAGACGGCTCATCCCCCTGACGAGATCGTCATCGCCTACACCGGAACCGGCGACATGCGACCCGCCATGCCGAGTGAGCGCGTGCTGGCGAACCATACCGAAAAGATCGACCGTCTGCTGGAAGCCATGCGCGCGCGACGTTGGGAACCGTCGTTCGGTCCGCAGTGCGATTCATGCCCGTTCAACCTGATCTGCCCGGTGTAGCGGGCAGAGCGCCAGTGTATCGTCATGGAACTGTTCACGGTTGGGGTCAACGATGCCGCCGGTCGCCCAAAACGGGAGTTCGAGGGCAGCCCCCGGAACGGAAAACTGGCGCCTGGTGGCTGATGGAGTTTGAATATATATTCCGCTCTCCGCCTTGTAGCCCGGTGACTGAAGTCGCGGGCTACGGGAAGCGAAGCCCGCCTGCGCGGGCTGGACGTGGCGATACCCGATTATTTGCTCAAAAACCACAAGCTGCGGGCTACGGGAAGCGAAGCCCGCCTGCGTGGGCTAGACCCGGCGATACCCGATTATTGAGTTCGGCATACGCCGCCGCCCGTGCCCTGAGCCTGTCGAAGGGCGGACGGGCGGCGCACCCCCTGAGCCCTGAGCCTGTCGAAGGGTCGAAGGGGGCGCACCACCGTCGGTATACCCAAATGAAGGCTTAATCTTCATCAATCGCTGGCAACCGCAGACTGCCCCTCAGGGGCGCCAACCAGAGGAAGCGCAGCGCCGTATAATACGGTGAGTTCTACTGAAACAATGGAGTCTCCATGCCAGTCGATGAATCTCGTTTTCGCCAGTTGATGGGTCATTTCGCCAGCGGGGTGACGGTGGTGACGACGGAACACGAAGGGCAACTGTTTGGATTGACGGTCAGTTCCTTCTGTTCGCTCTCGCTGCGCCCGCCGCTGGTGTTGATCTGTATCGACAAGAAGGTTCGGGCGCACGACGCGATTGCTGCCGCCGGGCGCTACGCGGTCAATATTCTCGAAAAACACCAGGAGTATCTGTCGCGCCGCTTTGCGACGCCGGAAATCGATAAGTTCATGGGCATCGCCTGGCATTTCGGCCAGCTGGGGTTGCCGATCCTCGACGATACACTGGCGGCGTTCGAGTGCCGGTTGACCGATACGTTTCCGGGCGGGGACCACTCGATCTTTGTCGGTGAAGTGCAGAATGCAGAGATCCGCGAAGGTTCGCCGCTTATCTACTATCGTCGCGGATATCACGAGTTGAAGTGACCAATCACATTCCAACCCGCGTTTTGACCGTCGATCCGTCCGCTCCCGACCCGCAGATCATCGCGGAAGCCGCTGCGGTGATCCGGGCGGGCGGACTAGTGGCGTTTCCCACCGAAACGGTCTATGGTCTGGGCGCCAATGCGCTCGACGAGCATGCGGTGGCGCGAATCTTCCACGCCAAGGGGCGTCCGGCAACCGACCCGATCATTGCGCACATCGCCGATGTGCAGCACCTCGATACGCTGGCACGTGATGTGCCGCAGGTTGCGTATGCGCTGGCGCGGCGTTTCTGGCCCGGGCCGCTTACGCTAGTGGTGCTGCGACGACCAATTGTGCCCGCCAATCTCTCTGCCGGGCGTGCGACGGTGGCGGTGCGGATGCCGGCACACCCGGTGGCGCTGGCGTTGATCGCTGCGGCTGATGCGCCGATTGCTGCGCCCAGCGCCAATCGTTTCAGCCGTCCCAGCCCGACGATGGCGGCGCATGTGCTCGATGATCTGGCGGGGCGCATCGATCTGGTACTCGACGGCGGTCCCACGCCGGTCGGCGTCGAGTCGAGCGTTGTCGATCTGACCGTCGATCCGCCGGTGTTGTTGCGCCCTGGCGGTGTGACGGTTGGGGCGCTGCTCGAGCTGTTGCCCGGTTTGACTTTTGCGCCACGCTATCTGACTGCCGAAGACGAAGCGGCGCCGGCGCCGGGGATGCTGTTGCGGCACTATGCCCCCAATGCTCCATTGATTGTGGTGGCAGGCAAGCGTGAAGCGGCATTAGCGCGTATTCGCGCTGATGTGTTGTCCGCTGCTGGCGCTGGCAGACGGGTCGGTGTGCTGGCATTCGATGAGGACACAGTGGCACTGGCGGGCCTGCCTGTGCAGTTGGTCATGCTTGGTTCTGCGGCCGATCCAGAACAGGTGGCACAACGTCTGTTCGCTGCATTGCGCGAGATCGAACGCACTGGCGTTGATCTGATCCTGGTGCGCGATCCTGGTCAGGAAGGGTTGAGTCTGGCCATTCGCGATCGGCTGATACGCGCCGCTGAAGGGCGGGTCATCATCGCCGAACCGTGATAGCGCGCCCGTGGTATACTTGCCGGAAAGAAGTGACCAGGCATAGTACCCGAGATGCATTTCCTGCGACGACTGTTTAGCGGCAACGACAACAATCGTGAGCATGATGGCGCGATCCATGTGTATGTCGAGTGTGGGCGCTGTCATGCGGTTGTGCACGTGCGCGTCGATCCGCGTAACGACCTGATGCCGGAGTATGGTGATGGCGATGATCTCACCGGCTACCGGTTGATCAAGGAGATCATGGACTCGCGCTGTTTCCGGTTAATGCGCGCCGAGATTGAGTATGATGTGCGTCGCCGTGAGATCAACCGCACGATCGAAGGCGGCGCATTTATCACGCGCGACGAGTATGAACAACGGCGGTCATCGCTATCCTCGCCGCCGCGCGACTGAGAGGAACCGTGTCCGAACCTATGACTGCCAATACCACTCCGCCGCCGGTCTGCCCTCAGTGTGGGCAGACCGATCAGGTGCGTCGAGTCAGCGACCTTGTTCAGGATGAACCGGAGTCGCCGCTGGCGCAGAAACTTGCCGCACCGCGATCGCCGCAGCCGGTTGCCGTTATCGGCTGCGCCACATCGTTCTTTGTCACGATGGTTAGCATCAGCGCCGCTATTTTTGCGACAGGACTGACCGAACTGACTGCAACCGCACCGCGCACCGGTCTGCTGTTCGGCGTGCGCGACACCTCGGTGTTCACCGGGATCATTACCTTTCTGTTCGTTTTTGTCGGCGTGCACGCGATGTTTGTCTGGCGGCAGGCGCGGGCAAGTCGCTATTTCCGCCGGGCGTTCACCGCCTGGCATCGCGCCAGTGAACGCTGGCAGCAACTCTCCTACTGTCGTCGCTGCGATGGCGTCTTTCTTCCCGGTCAGGCGTCGCTGACGCCGGTTGATCAGGTTCAGATGCTGCTGTATGCGCGCCGTCCGCCGCAGCCGGCGGCATCCCCGGCGAATGCGCCGACATCGGCGGAGGGAGGGTAAAAGCCGTATGGACGCAGCCACAAAGCCGCAAGCATTCGTCACACCCGATCAGTGGCGATCAACGATTGTCGAGACTCATCACCGCGCCAGGGTTGACGCCTATCTGTGCGACACACGGCTGCAACCGCTCCTGCTGCTCGGCGACGCGCAGACCGTTTTGGAGCAATTGCCAGAAGCGAGTATCGATATGGTGATGACCTCTCCTCCGTACTGGGGGAAGCGTGAATACGACGATGGCGGTATTGGGATGGAGGATGACCATCGTGAGTACATCCGTCATCTCACACAGATATGTTCTCTCATCAAGCGGGTGCTGAAACCTGAAGGATCATTCTGGCTCAACCTTGGCGATACCTATCATCATATGCACCTGCTCGGCATTCCCTGGCGTGTGGCGCTCGCACTGACCGATCATCAGGGATGGATCTTGCGCAATAGTGTGATCTGGAATAAGGTCAAAAGTGGTATGGATACCGCAAAGAACCGATTAGGAAATGTTCATGAATATCTGTTTCATTTTGTGAAACAACCGAAATACTACTACAACGTCGACGCAATTCGCTCAAAACCACGGCAATCCCGAGTTGTGAACGGCTCGGTCATATCGGCGACAGGAGTTTCTGGGGTGCGTTATCGCCGTCAGATCGAACTTTCAACCGCTCTTTCTGACGAAGAGAAGCAGGAAGCGCTCAGGGAATTGAACAAAATGCTGGAAGATGTCGCTGCCGGTAAAATATCCGATTTCCGGATGATCATTCGCGGACAGCAGAGGGCTACCCATTCCGATCGCGAGCGTGTGTCGGGACGAGCGCGTGAGCTGAAGGAGAAAGGATTCTATTTTTTACGCTACCATCCTCACGGCAGCAAGCCCGGGGATGTGTGGGACATTCTCCCTGAGGATACGCAACGGCGAGATGTGCATTTTGCACCGTATCCTGTCGATCTCTGTCGAATCCCTATCCTGTCCACCTGTCCAGAATATGGCGTGGTTCTTGACCCGTTTTGCGGAACAGGAACCACACTCCTGGCGGCGCGTGATCTAGGGCGGAGATCGATAGGTATTGATATTTCGCAGAGCTATCTCGAAATAGCATTGCAACGGTGTCAAACATTGTTATGAGTCGGGTAGCGGAGCTTTTTGGATATTCTGCCGGTCAGAAGGGTATCGATTGGCAGAATATCGTGTCAGAGCAAAAGTGTCCATTTCTTGGAAAGAAGTGTTATAAGGTCCGCAAAAGCGCCCCTTCGATCTCAATCGGGTCCTGTACGGTTATTTATGGAGATCAACAAGATCCTGTTATCATTTGTCCTACGCGCTTTACGGCAGGTAATACAGTGTTTCTTGATTGTCTTGATCTTATGGATCCGCCAGAATCAGGAGTTGAATTATACGTTATATCGGAAGTCAATGTTCCTGGTGGAAATGTGGATTTCTTCCTGGTCTCAAGCAGAAATGGTAAGGTCGTAGATTTCGTGGGAATAGAGACTCAAGCGCTCGATACAACGGGCACTGTATGGCCAGAACGGCAGAGACTGCTAAGAGATTTGGGTGTCGAGCAAGACGAAAGAGGCAGAGGAGAAAAAGCCTCGTATGGTATTAATTGGAAAATGACCGCAAAGACTGTTCTTGTCCAGATGCATCACAAGGTGCAGACCTTCGAGTATATCGGCAAGAAGATAGTTTTGGTCCTTCAAGACAGGTTATTCAATTACATGAAGCAGCAGTTTACCTTCGACCACCTTCATAATCCGCCTGTTATTAGTGACTCGCTGCGGTTTCACGTGTATCACATGAGTAGAGACCCGGACAGGCAATCATTTGGTATCACCCCGAGTTCAACATGGAGCACAAACACAGCAGGCGTCGCGCGATGTTTGGGACTACAAGCCGATCCACGGGTGGAACTTCAGAGCATAACACAGGCGCTCGAGGCGCGACTCCAATCGGCGTTGCGCTTCACACGCGAGTAAGGAGTTTTCATGGAAACTGTCGATCTTCTGCTCATCCACGGCGCCGTGGTCACCATGGACGCCGCAGGGCACGTATTCCTCGATGGGGCGGTGGCAGTGCGGGGCACCGCGATCGTTGCGGTCGGTCCGTCCGACGATCTGACTGCGCGATTCACCGCCGGCGAGACGGTCGATTGCCAGGGATGCGCGATCATCCCCGGTCTGATCAATGCCCACGCCCACGTGCCGATGAGCCTGCTGCGCGGGTTGGTTGCCGACCAGCAACTTGATGTCTGGCTGTTCGGGTATATGTTTCCGGTCGAGAGCCGCTTCGTCGATCCGGAGTTCGTGTTCACCGGCGCGCAACTCTCGTGCGCCGAGATGATCCGGGGCGGGACGACGACGTTCGTGGATATGTACTATTTCGAGGAGGAAGTTGCGCGCGCCGCCGATCAGGCCGGGATGCGCGCGATCTGCGGGCAGACGGTGATGCGCCTGCCCACCCCCGATGCCGCATCGTTCGATGAAGGGCTGGAGCGCGCGCGCGCATTCATCGAGCAGTGGCATGGGCACGAACGCATTATTCCGACCATTGCGCCCCACGCGCCGTATACCTGCACCGACACGATCTACCGCGAGGCGGCGGCGCTCTGCCGGCGCTACGGTGTGCCGTTGGTCACTCACCTCTCCGAGACCGAACGCGAGGTTGAGGAGAGTCGCCAGGAGCGCGAGGTGACGCCGATTCGCTACGCCAGGCGCGTCGGTGCGTTTGATGGCAAGTGTATTGCTGCGCACTGCGTCCACGCCACGGAGGACGATATTCGACTGCTGCGTGAACATCACGTCGGTGTGGTTCCGTGTCCTTCCTCGAACCTGAAACTTGCCAGCGGCATTGCTCCCATCCGCCGCTTTATCGAAGCCAGCCTGCGCGTCGGTCTGGGCACCGACGGACCGGCCTCGAACGATGATCAGGATATGTTCACCGAGGTTCACCTGGCGGCGTTGCTGCCGAAAGGGGTGAGCGGCGACCCGACGGCGGTTCCGGCGCGTGATGCGCTGGCGCTGGCGACATCATCAGGGGCGCGCGCCATCCACCTCGACCACCTGATCGGCTCGCTCGAAGCGGGGAAGCGCGCCGACATCACGGTCGTCGTGCTGGGACGGTTGCACTCCGCGCCGCGGTACCACTACGCTCCCGATGCAATCTACTCGCACCTGGTCTATGGTGCGCGCTCGGCGGATGTGCGTGATGTGCTGGTGGACGGACGCTTCCTGCTGCGGAACCAGCAGTTGCTGACCATCGACGAGGAAGAAGTGTTGCAGCGCGCGCAGGCAATTGCCGATCGGGTCGACGTCTTTCTGGCGGCTCGCGAAGATAACCTGCTCGACAAAATCCTGGCAATCGGCGGTGTGCAGCAATCCGAGATCTTCGAGGTGCAGGCGAAGGCGCTCATCGATCCGCAGACCGCCGAACGGGTTGTGCAGTTGCTGCACGAGTCCGACATCACGATAACGAAAGCGAGTGAGCGCACGCAGTACGACACCTACTTCCTGTGGGACGATGAAGAGCGCGGGCGCATTCGCATTCGGGAAGATCACCGGACCGATCCGGGCGCGCGCGCCGAACCAAAATACACGATTACCCTGATGGCGCCCGCGCAGCGCGGCGAGTATCAGATGGCGGTGCTCTTCGGGCGGGCGCGCTACACGGCGCGCGCCGATCGCACGCTGCGCTTCTACCGTGAATACTTCCAGCCGGATCGGATCGTGGAGATCGAAAAGCGCCGCCGCCGCTGGCGCATCCAGTACCGCGACGCCGATTTCGCGGTCAACCTCGATACGCTGGTCGGGCATGCGCGCCCTGGACCGTACCTGGAGATCAAGAGTCGCACGTGGAGCCGGAAGGATGCTGAGCACAAGGTCGAACTCATGAGCGAACTGCTGTGGCGCTTCGGCGTTCCTGAGGATGCGCTGATCAAGCAGGAGTATGTTGAACTCGAACTGGCGGGAGTCGAGCACTGAGGGTTGGAAAGCATGCCGTACAAAGGGGTCTATCTGATTGGGCTGACCGGCAATATCGCCTGCGGTAAAAGCACCGTACTGGCAATGCTTAGCGAGCGCGGCGCGGCGGTGATCGACGCCGATCAGGTGACCCGCCAGGTGCAGCAACCGGGAGAACCGGTCTACCGGCAGATTGTTGAGACATTTGGTGAGACGATCCTGTGCGAACCAGGCGGACCGATCGACCGGCAGCGATTGGGAGCGATTGTTTTCTCAGACCCGCAGGCGTTGCGACGCCTGGAGCAGATCGTCCATCCTGCGGTGCATGCGCGCATTCTGGCATGGCTCGATGACGCTGCAACATATGCGCGCGTCGCAGTCATCGACGCGGTCAAACTGCTGGAAGCCGGCTGGAAGCAGGTGTGCGACGCGGTGTGGGTGGTGACCTGCACCCCGGATCAGCAACTGCGCCGCCTGATGGAAACGCGCGGCATGAGCGAAGCCGAGGCCCGCATGCGCATTGTTGCGCAACCGCCGCAGGAAAGCCGGGTGGCGCAGGCGGACGTTGTGATTGATAACAGCGGGGCGCTCGATGCCACTCGCGCGCAGATTGATGCGGCGTGGGCGCGCATTCCCGTCTAGCCGATGCCGGCTCTTAACATCTTGCGATCTTTCTAAAAGTCGTGTATCATGATCCTTAACTACCCATTGACAAATGAATAATCACGCGCTGCTTTGCAGCGCCACTGGGGGAGCCGGGCGAGCCTGGCTGAGAGTGCGACCCGACCGATGTCGCAGACCCTTTGAACCTGACCTGGGTTATGCCGGCGTAGGGAAGTGTCCAGACGGAGTCTGCCGCTGATCCACGTTGGTTGGGTCGGCGGCAGTTTTGATTCTGGCGCTCCAGGAGAAGAAACTTATGGCACTGTCCACACCTGTTGATCCATCTCCATCGGTTCTGACCGATCCGATCCCGTTTCCGTCCGAAGGAGGCATTGTCTACGTCATTACCGACCGGCGCGCGGCAGGTGAACGTTCGCTGGTTGACATTGTGCGCGCGGCGTTGCGCGGCGGCGCGCATGTCGTTCAACTGCGCGACAAAGATGTTCCGGCACGCGACATGTGCGCGTTGGGGGAGGCGTTGCTGCCGCTTACTCGCGCGGCTGGCGTGCCGCTGATCGTCAATGATCGCGTTGACGTGGCGCTGGCGCTGGATGCCGACGGCGTTCACATCGGGCAGGACGATATTCCGGCGGATATGGTGCGACGGATCATTGGCCCAGAGCGCATTCTGGGAGTGTCGGTCGCAACTGTGGAACAGGCGCAGCAGGCGGTGCGCGATGGCGCGACGTATGTCAGTGTCGGCGACCTGTTTGGCACGCCGAGCAAACCGGATGCCGGTCCGCCGATTGGCCTGGCGCCACTGACAGCGATTGCACACGCGGTCGATCTGCCGGTGCTGGGCATCGGTGGCGTCACGATCGCCAATGCGTCGTCGGTTGTGCGGGCGGGTGCGGTTGGTGTTGCAGTGATCTCGGCTGTGATCGGCGCGCCGGACCCCGAGGCGGCGACACGCGCGCTGCGCGATGCTGTGGCGTCGGCGCTTGATGAACGGATGCGTAGCGGGTAGCCGTTCACTCCAGAGCATCGTCCTGGAGTCATCCACGAAGCGCACGAAGGGCCACGAAGGGGTGAACAGCTGCGGGCGCCTGGTGCAACCCGCGCCAGACGACTGGCGGGGGTCATCCACGAAGTGCACGAAGGGACACGCAGGGTCGCTCTGCTGCGGGCGCCTGGTGCAACCCGCACCAGACGACTGGCGGGGGTCATCCACGAAGTGCACGAAGGGACACGAAGGGGTGAACAGCAGAAGCGAAGGTACATCCCTGGTGATTCGCGTCGCGGGCGATCCTGACGATGTTCGAGAGGGCGTCCGCAGGCTTACAAGTGGAGCATTTTTGACCAGCCCTTCGATTGCGTCGCGCGCGTTAGGAGATTGGGATGCCCAAGCGCCCCATTCTCCCCGCTTCGGTGCCGCGCTTCGGCAGGCTCAGCGCACTGTGTGTGGGAGAAGGGGGGATGAGGGGAAATGAGCATCGGGACGCCGAGAATGCACTTCGCATCTGAAAAAGCCATGCGCGAGAGGTGTCCACAAGGGGATGCCCTCTTAGAGAGGGGGTCTTGGTCGGCAGGCGGGACGTCTGCACTCCCGGTACGAGAGCGCCCCGATGGGCGCCCTCTCGGAGGGTGGTCTTTGGGTCTACACGTGTCTTCACCTTACAGCGGAAACGACCGGTGGCGCAGGTCTGAGACCTGGTACAACAAGGAGACGCACCATGAACCCTATCAACCAGCGAATTGGCGAGGCGCTTTCTCGCATTCGCGCAACGAAACCCTTGATCCACCATATTACTAATCTGGTCGTCATGAATGATACCGCGAATGTGACATTGCACGTGGGCGGTTTGCCGGTTATGGCTCACGATGTGGAAGAAGTCGCCGAAATGGTAACGTATGCGGGTGCGCTGGTGCTCAATGTCGGCACCCTCTCGCCCGATTGGGTCGAGTCGATGCTGGTTGCCGGGCGACGGGCGAACGAACTCGGCATCCCGATTGTGCTCGATCCGGTGGGCGCCGGTGCGACACAGTTGCGCACGGCAACCGATCTCAAACTGCTGCGTTCGCTCAACATCGGCATCGTGCGCGGCAATGGCGGCGAGATCGGTGCATTGAGCGGCATTGGCGGCGAGGTGCGCGGCGTGGAGAGCATCGCAGCGCCAGACGATCCCGTGGCGGCTGCACGCACTCTGGCGCAGACGTATCACACAGTTGTGGCGCTCACCGGCGCGCGCGACATCATCACTGACGGCGCGCGGGTCTTCACCGTGAGCAATGGTCACATCTGGCTGACAACCCTGACCGGCACCGGCTGCATGGCGACAACAATGGTTGCTGCATTTGCAGCAGTTGAACGTGATTATCTGTTGGCGGCTGCAGGCGGGTTGGCAATGTTCGGGCTGGCGGCGGAACTCGCTGCCGAGAAAGCGCACGGTCCCGCCAGCTTCAAAATGGCGCTGTTCGACCAGATCTATAACCTGACGCCGGAACAGGTGGCGGCAGGGGCAAAGGTCGTGGAGCTGGATAGTTGAGAGTGGATGGTGAGGTAAGGCCCGGTCAGAGGCAAGCGGCGCAGGGCGTAAGGTGAGAAGATGCCATCTTGAAGGAGGGATGGTGGCAGGTGGCAAAGCGGCTCTCAGCACCCTCTGTCCCTCTATCGTTCAAAAAGCAGGTGGGAAGGTTAAGGCAAGCGATCAAATCCCTAACCCCCCACCGCCTACAACAAGGAAGAACCCATGGCAGCAGCAACCTCCCTCGTGCGCAGTCAGACGCGACGACTGGCGTATGCCATTGTGTTGACGGCGCTGGCGGTGGCGTTATCGCCGATCAGCATTCCGGTCGGAATTGCGAAAGTATTTCCGGTGCAGCATATGATCAATGTGCTCGCCGGGGCGCTCATTGGTCCCTGGTGGGGACTGGGGGTGGCGCTGGTCACCTCGATCATTCGCAATGCGCTTGGTCTGGGCACGCCACTGGCATTCCCCGGCAGCATCTTTGGCGTGCTGCTCGCCGGGTTGATCTATCGCGCCACTCGCAGCATTCCGCTGACGGTCACCGGTGAAGTGATCGGCACCGGCCTCATTGGCGCACTGGTCGGCGCGCTGGTTGTTGCACCGTATGTGATGAACCGCCCCATGGGTGCGACGGCTTTAATCATCCCATTTGCCCTTTCATCGCTGGTCGGTGCAGTGCTGGGTGCGCTCGGCTTGCTGGCGTTGCGGCGCACCGGTTACCTGGAGCGCCCGGACACGAATCAATGAACCCGCTGGTCGTCTTTGATGAAGTGACCTATCGGTACCGGGACGGCGCATCAGGACTGTGCCAGGTGTCGCTGACCATCGAGCCGGGAGAGTTTGTGGTTGTGGCAGGCGCCAGCGGTTCGGGCAAGTCCACCTTCTGCCGCTTGCTCAATGGTCTGATCCCGCACCTCCACGGCGGCGCGCTGACCGGTCGCGTGCTGATCGAAGGTCGTGATACGCGCCAGACACCGCCATACGTTCTGAGTCGCTATGTGGGGCTGGCGTTGCAGAACCCTGAAGCGCAGAGCCTGGCAACAACGGTCGCCCGTGATCTGGCGCTCGGTCCTGCCTGTCAGGGGCTTGACCGCCCAACGATTGCGGCGCGTGTCCGTGAGGTTGCTGCACTACTGGAAATCGAACCGCTCCTCGACCGACCGCTGATCACGCTTTCGGGAGGCGAGGTGCAGCGAGTGGCGATTGCCGGGGTGCTGGCGTTGCGACCGGGGGTGCTGGCGCTCGATGAGCCATTTGCGTTTCTCGACGCGGCTGGCGCTATCCGGCTGCGTGAGACGCTCCGCATGCTCCATCAACGCGGTGTCGCCATCATCGTTGCCGAGCATCGCCTGGCTGACGTGGCGGACCTGGCAACACGCCTGATTGTGTTCCAGGACGGTCGGGTCGTGGCGGATGGCGCGCCACGGACAGTTCTGGCGTGCGATGTGTCGAAATGGGGGCTGGAAGCGCCGCCATGGGTGCGCCTGGCGCGTGCTGCCGGGATTGACGCCACGCCGCTGACACTGAATGAGGCGCTTGAGTTGGCGTTGCCAAACGGTAGTGTGGTTCCTGCGTCGCCAGGCGATATTCCCGCAACTCTGCCGGTTATCGCATGGGAAGACGTATCGTTTGCACACGGCGACCGAACGGTGCTGAGTCGGGCGTGTCTGGCGGCGGGTGCGGGTGAGATTATTGGCATCCTGGGCGCCAATGGCGCTGGCAAAACGACGCTGCTCAAACTGGGCAACGGGTTGCTTCGTCCACAACACGGAACGGTTCGCATGCAGGGTCAGGCAATTGGGCGACGTCCGCTCTGGGAGATTGCGCGCAGCGTCGGGTTGGTTGTGCAGCATCCGGGGCATATGCTCTTCGCACCGACAGTCCAGGACGAACTGGAAGCGGGACCGCGCGCACTCCAGCGGCATGATCGCGCCTGGATCAGCCACGTGATTGATCGGTGTCGTCTGGAATCGTTGCTCCACCGTTCGCCGCACCGGTTGAGCGCCGGTGAGCAACGACGCGTGGCAATCGGCGCGGCGCTGGCATCGCATCCATCTGTGCTGCTGCTCGATGAGCCGACAGCGGGACAAGATGCGGTCAGCCGGCAGATGCTGAGAGCGTTGTTGACCGATGTTGCGCGTGATGGCGTGGCAGTCATCACCGCCACCCACGACACCGAATGGGCATATGCGCTCTGCACCCGTTGGGCAGTGTTGGGCAATGGCAGGATTGTTGCCAGCGGTGCGCCGACGACGATCTGCATCCAGCCGGAGGTTATGGCGCGGGCGAATCTTCGTCTGCCGGCGGAAGCGGCGATCCGGCAGCACAACGAGCAACAGGCGGCTTTAAGGTGAACGCGACAGGTACGTTTGATCCACGCGCGAAAGCGCTGACATACCTGATCGGCTCGGCAGCGATCATCCTGACGCTCGATCTCGTGCGGCTTGCCGTCATCAGCAGCGCGCTGGCGCTGTTGCTGAGCATGGTAGGACTCTGGCGGCGCTGGCTGCATGTGATGCGCGTGTTAATGCCGACGCTGGCGCTCTTTGCGCTGGTTGCCGGGTGGAGCAGCGGGTACGAAGCGGCGCTCGGCGCGGCGCTGCGTCTGACGGCGCTCGTTTGTGCGGGAGTTGCGTTTTTTGGTATGACACCCCCGGAAGAGTTGGGAGATGCGCTTTTGGAGAGCGGCGTCCCGTCGCAGGTCGCATTTCTGCTCGAAGGGGCGCTCCGCTTCACGCCGATGATGGGGGCGCTGGCGCGCGAGGTGTACGAGGCGCAGGCGAGTCGCGGCATACGCTTCGATGGACGCCATATTCTGCGCAATGGTCCACTCGTGCTGACGCCGTTGCTATTGAGTGTGATGCGGTTTGCCGATGACCTGGCAGAGGGTCTGGAAACACGCGGCTTCGGCAGTCCACAGCGCACCTCCCTGCGCGCATACCGGTTCGGCTGGCGGGATGGAGCGCTGGTTGGTGCCGCACTGCTGTTGACAATCCTTCTTGTATGGTAAGGAGCATCCAATGGTCCCACGAGCATTGACGATTGCCGGCTCCGACTCTGGCGGCGGGGCTGGCATTCAGGCGGATCTGAAAACCTTCATGGCGCACGGCGTCTACGGCGCCAGTGCGATTACCGCGATTACCGCACAAAACACCATCGAGGTGCGCGCCGTTGTCATGCTCGAACCGGCAATGGTCGTTGCACAGATTGAAGCCGTGCTCGACGATATTGGCGCTGATGCCGTCAAAACCGGCATGCTCGGCAATGCCGCCATTATCGAGGCGGTCGCCGATACTCTTGATCGGTACCGCGTCGAGCGCCTGGTGATCGATCCGGTGATGGTCGCCAAGAGCGGCGCGCGCCTGCTCGAAGAAGATGCGATCACGACCCTGCGCGAGCGCCTGTTGCCGCTGGCGCTGGTCATCACGCCGAACCTGCCGGAAGCGTCGGTATTGCTGAACCGCCAGGTGACCGATGAACACGACATGGCAGAGGCTGCACGCGATCTGCACGCGCTGGGTCCACGGTATGTGCTGCTCAAGGGGGGGCACCTGCCGGGGAGCGCCGTCGTTGATCTGCTGTACAATGGCGAGCAGTTGATCGAACTCCGTGCACAGCGTCTGGAGACCAACCACACCCATGGCACCGGCTGCACCTATGCCGCAGCCATTGCAGCCCTGATTGCGCGCGGATTGCCGGTCGAACAAGCGGTGCGCCAGGCGCATGCCTACCTTCACGATGCGATTGTCTCTGCGCCAGCCATTGGCAAAGGGTATGGACCGGTCAATCACCTGGTGTACGGATTGCCGGTGGAGCGGAAGTGAACACAGGCGCGCCACCGCCGGGCTGGTGCAGACACACCCTGGGGCGAGGGCGCTTATGGCGCTTAAGCAAGCGTCTACTGTCGATGACCTGGCGGCAAGGTGATCGGTCCGGCGACAGGAGGCGACAATTGCGCCCACGGTAATCCCAGAAACGGGAAGAATTGCGGGCGCGTCCCGGCTGCCAGCAACCGCTCGCGGGTGAAGATGCGCTCCAGCGTCTGGTCTTCGTGCACCAGGCGCATCGCCTGGTACCAGCTCAACCCGTCGCGGCGCTCGAAGTGCCAGTATTCGAGCGCCAGCGGCTGGGTGCGCCAGTCGAAGGTTTCGCGCTCCTGCGCCGCTATCCGGCTCCAGCCGCGCGCGGCGGCGAGCGCCGTGAAATCGACGAAATATCCGACCGGCGGCGGCAGTAGTCGCCGGTTCTGCACATCGAACACCGGCGCCGCCAGCGGCTCGCCCATGCTGCCATCCTGTTGCGCCGCACGCAAGTAAAGGCGCCAGAAGAGCCGTCCGACGCGCCATTCAGGGGAAATATAGAGGATCTGCCGCCCGTTGACCTGGTAATCCCAACGGGTATCAAATGCCCGTCCGGCTTTGTGCCAGCTGGTAAACGATGATGTGCCATTCTGAAAATCAACCGCACGCGACGCTTCGCTCAACTGCCCCAGGAAATCATACCCGCTGGCGTCGATCACGTCGCGCCGCAGCGCGTCGAATGAAGGCTTAACTGCCGCAGCCAGCATTGGAATGCCGCCGGCGCGCACATCGCCGAGCGCGATCATGCCGCGCGGAAGCGACGCCATATCGACCGGCGGCGTGGTTGCGCCGAACAAGCGACCATCCTGCCAGCGTTCGTCCGGCACAAGCGGCGTCACGGCGCGATTGCTCCAGGCTGGCTCGGCATACCCGTGTGGACTGGCGACCACGAACGTGCCACCCTGCACGCCAGGACTGAACAATGCCACTCCCTGCCGCGAAAAGAAGCGTCGCCCTCCCAACGCCCATGGCGCAACCGCTATCAGTCCGCCGCCAGGCGTCCACGCCGGATCGCGCAACCCCAGATTATCGGGTCCGGCGCGCAGTTCTTCGCCGGTGATCACGTGATACATGTGCAGATTGCCGCCGCCGTCACGATCCGAAATGAACGCGATCCACCGTCCATCTGGCGACCATGCCGGACTGTGATCCGGCGCGGGGTGGTTCGTCAGATTAATTACCGCACCGCTTTCCGTCTCAGCGATATAAATCTCCTGATTGCCGTCGCGCCAGGAGGTAAACGCAATGCGTCGTCCATCGGGCGACCACGCCGGCTGTGAGTCGGCAGCCGGATGACTGGTGATACGCCGGACGTCGCCGCCGATGAGGTCGAGTGTGTAAATCTCGAGGTTGCCGTCGCGCGCGCTGGTGAACGCGATCCGGCGACCATCGGGCGACCAGGACGGTTCGCCGTCGTAGGCGGGATGATCGGTCAGCCGCCGGAGATCGCTGCCGTCGGCGCGCATCGTGTAGAGGTCCCAATTACTGTTGCGGCGGCTGGCGAACACAATCCGCTCTGCGTCAGGCGACCAGGAAGGGCTGCGGTCGGGATGCGGGTCAGCGGTGAGATTCACCACCCGTTCGCCAGCGAGATCGGCGCTGAAAATGTCGAAGGCGCCATTGTCACCACGCGACGCGGCGAAGAGAATGCGTCCCTGACCGGGGAGCGCCGGGCGCTGCGGCTCAGATGATGCCGCTGGCGCCAGCGGCATACCGATTGCAATCATCAGCAGAAGTGAAAGAAACTGCATGGGCATGGCACACCGTATACTCATGCGCGGTCATTCGTACAATACCGCCGGGGCGCTGCGGGCTGATGAACATGAAGAATTAAATCCTGGTATGCGAGCTGGCGAATACTTTCGCGCCTGTGGTCCTCCGGCCGGCCACCCGCCTGCGCGAACGGGACCGCGTCGGCGCAGGCTGACGCCCGGCGCGCACGCGCCCCAAGGCGCGGTTTCAACCGCCAGCCTGGGTGTGCCGATTTTAATTAGTTAATCTCCATAAGCCGCGGGCTACGGGAAGCGAAGCCCGCCTGCGCGGGCTGGACCTGGCGATAGTCGATACTTCCCAGAGTATACTGTATACGAGCGGCTTCAACAGCCTCATAGAAATGAGAAATCAATGAGCAACAACGGATATCCTGTCGATGCGCCGCGACAGTTCTACCACTGGCGCAATTATCGAGTTGCATACTACACGGCGGGCAGTGGTTCACCCATTCTGCTGATCCATAGTATCAACGCTGCCGCTTCTTCGTTCGAGATGCGGCGTCCATTTGCCACGTTGCGGAGCGATCATCAGGTCTTCGCGCTCGATTTTCTAGGTTTCGGCGGTTCCGACCATCCAAAGCGCGCATACAGCGCCGACGACTATATCGACCTGATCGGCGACTTCGCCCGCAAAGTCGTTGGGAAAGGCGCAGTGGTGATCGCCAGTTCGCTTGGTGCGGCGTACACCATTCGTGCGGCTGCCCGCGATCCTGATCTCTTTGGTCCGCTGACGCTGATCTGTCCGACCGGCATTCGCAACCTGGCACAACCGCAACAGCCGGGTTGGAGTTACGACGTGCTCGCCGGTCCTTTGGGCGACCTGATCTTTCGGGCGCTGGCAAGTCGACCCAGCATCGCCTTTTTTCTGCGCACGCAGTCGTACTATGATCCTGCGGTCGTGGATGATCATCTGATCGAAGGGTTCTACCGCGCTGCATATCAGGCAGGGGCGAAGTGGGCGCCGATCTGCTTTCTGACGGGGTTGTTGAACTGCGATGTGCGCGAAGCGTTTGCGCAACTGCGTCAGCCAATCCTGCTGGTATGGGGGCGCTATGCCGATCTGACGCCGCTGCGCAGCGCCGATGCATTCCTGGCGCGCAACCCGCGCGCACGTCTCGCGGTTGTGGAGAACGCCCGCCTCTCGGTGCAGGACGAACGCCCTGCAGAGTTCATACATCTGGTACAGGAGTTCCTGGCTTCACAGCATTCGCAGCGAGCGCCATGAAACGCATGCTTGTTGCGCTCTTTCTTCTCGCACTCGTACCCCGCTTGTGGGCGCTGGATTGGGGGTTGCCGTATGTCGAGCATCCCGATGAGCCTGCCCTTGTCGAAACGGCAGTACGGATGGTGCAGGAGAGGGACTGGAATCCTCGTCGGTTTATGTATCCTTCTCTCTACTTCTACCTGCTGGTCAGTCTTTACGACCCCCAAACGCACACACGCCTCCCAGTCCAGGGCGAAACGTCGATGGTTCTGACCACGATCAAGGTGCTGCCCTGAGTTCGCATCAGAAAGGGACCATCATCGGCTTTCGACGCTGAATCTCATCAACCGCTTGAGTATAAGTATTGCCAGAGTCAATGCGCCGGTCGGCAAAAGCGCACCTCCAAAGTGCAGCAGCGCTTGCCTTATGGCGACGCGGCAGCAGCACGCAGCCACGTGTATCCTCCGATCGCTCAACGTCTCTAGCCACTCTGCTCCCCGACGAAGTTGCTCACAGGTCTTGACATATAGGAAACTATCGCATAAAATAGAACAAATGTACGGATATTCAAGGTCAGCGAGGCAGCCATGGCGATTGGTCGCAACAAAATCCGCCAGTTCACCGATGCAATGACCATCCAGTGGGCCAACGGCAAGAACGAAGCGCGGCTCACCCCCGGCAGCGGGCGGTTCGTTTCGCATGTCGGCTGGTATGCCGAAGTTGGGCGCGACGACGAGTTCGACCGATTCGTCTATCAGGCAGGTGTGTCTCAGATGGAGATCCGCCACCCACGGCAGGGCGCAGCCGCACAGATCGTCCGGCATTGGAACCTCGGCGAACGTCTGCGGTTCTTTCCCGTCACCAGCGGTCCGGTGGCGACGACCGTGGCTGCCAGTCTGTCGCCGCGCAACATTGCCGCCACCATCGAAGCAGGGATTGGTTTGCGCTGGGGGCGCGGCGAGGGCGAGCGATCAAAGATGGCGATTCGCGGCTATATGCAGATCCGGCAGCAAAATCGTTCCGACGCTGGTGTGCACGATGAATGGCTGCTCTACCCGCGCCTGGTGCAGATCTCGGTACGTTCCCGCATGACCGATGAACTCCTCGCTGCTCTGGTCGATCATGTGCGCGTATGCGAAATTGCTGATATGCTGGTGGATCGGTCGAAGCATCCCGATGTGATCCATTGCTACGAACTGGCATTGCCGCTCGGTCCGGGGCAAGAGGAGCAGTGGGGCAAAGGCGAAACCACCACAGTGCTGCCAATCGCCAGTCTCCATCCCGACACGGTCGATCTGCCATACCTGCGAAGCCTGTGGCGGCCCGATCCGGTCGTTGAGCTGGCGCTGCGCGACTGGCCCGACGTGCAGGCGTGGGCGCAGGAGTTCAGCATTGGCGGGTACGCCGAAACTGCCGGGCAGACGCCGGCGGATGATGTGCGCGCAGGCGACGAGGCAGTGGCAAATGGGCGTATGGCGCACGCCGATGCATAGATGAAGAACGATGACCCCTGTCGCTGCGAGGGTGCTGGTTCGAGGCGCCCTCTTACTGGTCACGACCTGTACTCTCAGTGCTCTATGGCGGATGAACAATCTGCAACTGCGCCTGCTTTTTCTGAGAGGGTGTCTGAAACAGTGAATCGGGTGGGCGAAGGTGCGGCCTTCGTCTTCCCAACTGCACTGTGTGAGGCGAGGTTTCAGACACGTTCTGAGAGCACAAACGTCTCACCTCTTCAGGAGATGCCACAGATCGGTACGTCAGGGCATATCACCGCCGTTTTTGCGGGTTGTTACGGTCATTCATCCATCGAGCGGGATTGGTCTCGATGTAGTGGTGCACACAGTTGTATTCCATCGCATTGCGGATGATGCGGTCGTAATAATTCCGTTGCCAGACGGGAATGCCAGGGGTCTGGCGGATGTCATTGATGCGCCGCGCCGAAAATGATTTGAGGGCGCGCACGATTTCGGGTAACGGATGACGGGGTGACGCCGCGCCGTCGTCAATGGGGATCGCCCCACAATCGGCGGGCGCCGCGCCGTCGTCCGCGGGCGTCGTGCGGCCATCGACGGGGGGCGCCCCAACATCCGTGGGGGACGCCCGGTCATCGACGCACGCCGCGCCGTCGTCAATGGGGATCGCCCCACAATCGGCGGGCGCTGCGCCATCATCTGCGGGCGCCGCGCCGTCGTCAATGGGGATCGCCCCACAATCGGCGGGTGATACCCACGTAGGGGCAGGTCTCAGACCTGCCCCTACATCATCGTTACCATCATCATCATGGTTATCATCAACAATAATGATAATGGCATGGATATGATTGGGCATGACACAAAATGCCCCTAATCGGACATATGGATAATGGCGGGGTAAATCGAACCAGGCGTGTTGAACGATTTCGCCATACCGGCTTAACCGCATATCGCCATTGACCGCCTCGCCGAATAGACAGACGCGATTATGCGTAACGATGGTAACAAAATATGCCCCTGGCTGCGAATAATCGTATCCCTTCAGGCGAATACTGCGACGGTGATGTTTCTCCGGGTCATACGGCATACCTGCACCTCCGCGACAATTGTCTGAAGGGATATACCGTCAGACTTTGGCGCAGGCAACCGGTTTTCTTTCACACATCGTGCAAGAAATGCGTGATGTTTTGCGTCTCGTTGACCCGCATATACACATGCGAGCGCAGATGTCCGCCCGGTGCGAATCCCTAGAGCCTGTTATGTACTTTCGAGCATAAAGGTAATGAACCGCTTCAGCCACGTGGACCTTTCCCCCCCCCGCATGCGGGGGGGAAAGGGGGGACGTTGATGCCCGTCATAGCCGGCGCGCGCTGCGCCCCCCCCTACCCCCCCTGCGGGGGGGTAGGGGGGCGATTGCATCGTGCGCGCGTCAACGATCACCGCGCGCGGCGCAGGCGCGCGCCCCCCCTTTCCCCCCCTGCAGGGGGGGAAAGGGGGGGCGCGCGCAGATCATGGACGAGCGTTGCAACGACCCCGGCCTTCAGCCAGCGCTGTGTTTGCTGATAGACGGTGTACCACGGCGGCGGAGCGTTGGGCATCATGCGCCAGGGCGCTCCCGTGCGATGCGCTGAGCCTGCCGAAGCGCGGACGATCCAGCGCAATCCGTTCAAGACCTCGCGCAGCGCGTGGTTGCGC
>NZ_JBYNRX010000011.1:0-38917 GCF_057785375.1 Roseiflexus sp. | reverse complement strand
CGCTGGGTCTGGCAGGGTTGACGATTGCGGCCGCCATCGCCGGGTGGGACGGGTTGCCGGTGATCATTCCTGCGTCCATCGCCCTAGTTGCGCTGTTGAGCGCGGGAGCGGTGTTGTTCATCAGCATCGTGCGGGGGGGTGTAGGGGGTAGGGGCTAAGGATTAGCCTTCCTGACCTTCAGCCTCTAACCTTCGCACCTGCCACCTGCAACCCTCCCACATGCAACAGTCAACGTGCAACGTCCAATTGCAGACGTTGCAGCGCAACGTCTCTACCCTTAACCGCCGCCCTTTCACGCCTCCCGCCTCTCGCCTCTCCCCTCTCCCCTCTCGCCTCCCGCCTCTCGCCTCTCCCCTCTCCCCTCTCCCCTCTCGCCTCTCCCCTCCCGCCTCCCGCCTCTCCCCTCTCCCCTCTCGCCTCCCGCCTCTCCCCTCTCGCCTCTCCCCTCTCCCCTCTCCCCTCTCGCCTCCCGCCTCTCGCCTCACTCACACCCCCCGCGGCTGCGTAGTGTGGCGGGCGACATAGCAATGGTTGATCAGCAAACCAATGATTCCTCCAGCAACCAGCAGCAGGCTGACGACCTGCGCGACCCGCAGCGATCCTTCGCACGCGCCGCCGATCCCGCTCAGGCACAGGCTGTCGGTGCGGAACCCCTCGATCCAGAACCGCCCTAATCCGTACCAGATAGCATAGAATAACGCCATGTCGAGTGGACGCCACCAATCGCACAGTCGGCGCTCCAGCCAGATCAGGATGCCAAAGCCAAAGAGGTTCCATACCGATTCGTACAGGAACGTGGCATGGAACAACGTGTCGGGCGGGAACCGCTGCGTATCGCGGTACAGACCGATGCGATGCTCTTCATCGATCAGCACCCCGAACCCCAGGCTGGTCGGGCTGCCATACGCCTCCTGGTTCATAAAATTGCCCCAGCGCCCAATCGCTTGCGCCAGCAGGAACGGTGGCATAGCGATGTCAAGAAAGATCCGCAGTGGCAGGTGATGCCAGCGCGTGTAGAGCGCAGCCGCAATGACTGCCCCGATCAGCGCTCCGTGGATGGCCAGCCCGCCGGTCGCCGGGTTGATGATCTCCAACCACGAGGCGCCTGCGAAACGGGGCCATTCGAACAGCACATAATACGCGCGCGCGCCGATAATGCCGAAGACCATGCCAACCAGCAGCAGGTTCCAGATATGTTCCGGATCATACCCGCGCCGCTGTGCGCGCCGCGCTGCAATCCATCCCGCCAGCATCGCCCCGCTTACGATAATGACGCCATACCAGCGCACAACGATAGGGATGCCGAAAAGAGATGTGTTGATGAGAAATGGATCATCAGGCGGATAGAGTCCCATAGACGTGCTCCTCAGTAGAATAGCGGATATTGTAGCCCGCAGCGGCATGGGTGTCAACAGGTGGAGCCGTTGCAGGCGCCGGCGGGACGTGACCGGAACGCCGGGGCGCTGCGGGCTGATGAACATTAAGAATAGAGCCTGCGAAGGCAGTCTGCGCAACCGTAGCCCGCAGCTTACAGGAAGATCGATCTAAACCCGGGCAAACACGCTTGCACCTGTGAAGCGGTTGGCGTTGGCTTCGACAGGCTCAGCCAACGCCGATCACGAGATTGTCTCATATCCGGTTGATCTTCCTATTCGAGAGTTTGAGAACATTATCCGGTCTCGCCCAGTTAAGCCCGCCGGAGCAGGGCAGGTTCGCGTCGGGCGGGCTTCCGCCCGCTCCAGAGCGCAGGCACGAGGGATGAGAAACGCTGCCGGGAAGGAGATGATCGTCATGTGACGAAGCGCTGCCATCGCCCTGTGAACAGGCGCAACACCGTCATGCCTGTCTGTGAACCGTGATACCATAGAAACGGCATATGCGTCATTCGCTATGCGCTCATCCCTGATGATGTCGGGTAGGTGCGACGACCCCGGAACGGCGCCGTTGCACGCTCCGTGCAAGACATCTGACCAGAACAAGAGAGGTGCACTATGTCGATGACCCGACGTGAACGGCTCGCTGCGGCAATCCGTGGCGAACCGGTTGATCGCCCGCCTGTTGCGTTATGGCGCCATTTCCCGGTTGACGATCAGGACCCCGAACATCTGGCGTTGTCTGTCGCTGCATTCCAGAAGCAGCACGACTGGGATTTCGTCAAGTTGACGCCATCGAGCAGTTTTTGCGTCGAAGATTGGGGATGCCGCGTTGTGTATCGCGGGCATTCCGAAGGGACCAGCGACTATGTTGCGCGTCCGGTCAGTGTCCCTGCCGATTGGCGGCGCATTGAGCCGCTCGACCCGCGCGCGGGTTCACTTGGCGCCCATCTGCTCGCCGTCCGCCGCACACGCGAACTGATCGATCCCGACGTTCCGCTCCTGGCGACCGTCTTCAGTCCGATCAGTCAAGCGAAAAACCTGATCGGCGGCGGGATGGACATTGTGCATCTTCGACGCCACCGCTCCGATCTGCTCTACGCACTCGAAGCGATCACCGAAACAACCGTCCGTTTTGTCGAAGCCGTGCTGGATGCCGGCGCCGATGGCATCTTCTACGCGATGCAACGTTGCACGGCAGACATCATCAGTGAGACCGAGTACCGCGAGGTCTGCCGCCCGCTCGATCTGCGCATTCTCGAAGCGACGCACACAGCCAGCACTGCCCGGGGAAAACCAACGTTCATTCTGCTTCACCTGCATGGCCTCTTTTCGTACTTCGACATCGCCGCCGAATATCCGGCGCAGGCGCTCAACTGGCACGACCGCGACACCGGACCTGACCTCGCCGAAGGTGCGCGCCGTTTTCCGGGGATAGTCGTCGGTGGGTTGAGCCAGCGCGATATTGTCGAAGGTTCGCCGGTCGCCGTGCAGTCGCTGGCGCGCCAGGCAATTGAGGCGCTGAACGGACGGCGCGTGTGTTTGTCCACCGGTTGTGTGATGCCGACGACCGCGCCATGGGGGAACATTCGCGCACTTCGGGCTGTCGTGGGTCCATGATCCGGCGCGAATTCAGCATTGCGGAGGGAACATTGCTGTTCATCTCCGCATATGTCCTGTCAGCCGGACTGGGGATCGTCCGCCAGGCATTATTCAATGCTGAGTTTGGCGCCGGAATGGAAGCGAGCGCCTACTACGCCGCTTTTCGCCTGCCCGACACCATCGCCAGCCTGATCGGCGGCGGCGCACTGTCGAATGCGATGATACCGGCGCTGCTCGGCGCGCGCTACGAGTCGAGCGACATCGGTGAGCAGCGGTTGGTGAACCTGGCGGCAACCACGCTGAGCGTCGCAGTCTCGCTCGTTGTACTTGTCTGCATGATCTTCGCCCCCTTCTTCGTGCGCTTTGTTCTTGCCCCTGGTTTCGATGCCGAATCTGCGGCGCTGACAGTGGCGCTGACCCGGATCATGCTGGCGCAACTGGCGCTGGTTGTGCTGGCGAGTGTGGCGATTGCCGCGCTCAATGCGCGCAACCAGTTTTTATTGACAGCAATCTCAATAGTGACACACAACGTGACGATGATTGGCGGCATCCTGGCGGCGCGTTTCTTTCCCGGCGTCGGCATTTACGGTCCAACGTTCGGCGTCGTCGGCGATGCAATCCTGCAACTGATCATTCTATGGCCCGGACTGCGCGCCAACCGTTTTCGCGTGCGCCCGGCATGGGATCTGCGCGATGCGCGATTGCGCCGGATGTTGCGTCTGCTGGCGCCAAACGGGTTGTCGTCCGGGGTGAACTATGCCGGCGGCATCGTCGATACGGCATTTGCGTCGCTGGCGCGGGAGGCAGGGGCGCTGCCGGCGCTCTTCAACGCCAGTCTGTTGATGGGTGTGCCGCTCCGGTTGATCGGCGTCGCACTGGCGCAGGCGGCATTCCCGCGCATCGCCGTTTATGCAGCGCGCAGCGATTGGGCGCGTATGCGAAGCACGTTCGCGGCAACGCTGGCGATCGGCGTGATCCTGGCGATAGCGGCTGCACTCACGCTGGCAGTCGCCGGTCGCACGCTCGTTCGCCTGCTATTTGAACACGGGCGCTTTGATGCTGTCGCGGGCGATCTGACGACGCTGCTGTTCGTGGTGTATGTCGTAGGTCTGCCGGTGTACGTGGCCACCGAGGTGTTGACGCGCGGACTGATTGCGCTGCACGACACACAGACGCCGCTGGTGACGAACTGTGCGCAGCTTGCGGGGCGGGGCGTATTGATCTGGTGGTGGATCGAACCGTGGGGTGTGGCGGCGATTCCGGCTGCATTTGCGATCACCTCGGCGCTGGAAACGATGGCGCTGGGAATGGTGCTGGCGTGGCGGATGCATCAGCAGCCAGCCGCTCGTCCGCCCGGTGGCGGAAGCTGCGCGCCCCGGCAATCATGACGTCACTACACCAAGCAACCACGAAGGTCACCAAGGGACACGAAGGAACTGCGCTTCATTATCTATCGGCAGACGGGCGGAATAACTTCCGCGTTACGCGGTCACCAAGGGACACAAAGGACATGCGCTTCATTATCTATCGGCGGACGGGCGGAATAACTTCCGCGTTACGCGGTCACCAAGGGACACGAAGGACATGCGCTTCATGGTTCTGCCCCTTCGTGCGCTTCGGGTCCTTGGCGGTTCAGCCGGTGTGCCGTGGACTCAATTATGGTTGTTGCATCCGTATTCCGCCAGCCGCTCGTCGGCCCGCCGGCGCGGGCTGCACCGGGCGATGCCGGATTCTGTGCTCAAAAACCATGATTGTCCGCATGACCGCGCATTCATATTACCAGGAGAGAAAATGTGACGACAGATGTCAAACTTGCTATCGATTCAGAGCGGTTGCAACGCGCATTTGGCATCCTGCAACACTGGCTCGACGAAGGAATTGTGACGGCCGTTGCGTCGGTGGTTGTTCATCGCGGGCAATGTGTCGGCGAATTCTATGGCGGCAGCATTGCGCCGGCGCCTGGCGCTCCTCCGGTCAATGGCAGCAGCCTGTTCCATATCGCCTCGATAGGCAAACCAATGACGGCGTTTGCTGTCATGCTCCTTGTGGAAGCCGGACGCATCGCTCTCGACGATCCGGTTGCCGCCATACTTCCTGGCTTCAGCGGCGCAACACGCGAGTCAATCACTGTGCGCCAGTTGCTGACTCACACCTCTGGTCTTCCACAGGACCCCGATCGCAGCCGGTTGCCGCCAGACGCCAGCACATCCGATGAACTGCGCACATATATTCATGCCAGCCCCATTGCGTCTCCCGGCAGCAAAGTCGAATACAGCAACGTCGGGTATGGAGTGCTGGGGCTGATCATCGAGGAAGTCAGCCAGAAACCATTTGCGACGTTCATGCACGAGCACGTCTTTGCACCCGCCGGTCTGCACGACACCTGGCTGGCGCCGCCGGACGATCTCTTCCCGCAGATCGTCCACGTTGGCGGGACGCTCGACCCCGGCAGCCCAACTGAGCGGTTCAATTCCACGTATGCGCGACGACAGACACATCCGGCTGGCAGCGTTCTTGCCACAGCACAGGATGTTGCGCGCTTCTTTCAGATGATGCTCAACCATGGGGTCAGGAACGGGCGGCAGGTGATCTCGCCGGCTGCGGTGCGCCTGATGATCACCAATCAGACCGCAGGACTGCACGGCGGCATTGAGGGGTTTATGACATGGGACGACTGCGCCTGGGGGATGGGATTCGATCTGCGCGGCACGAAACATCCGCATTTCTCTGGTGAGTTTACTTCGTCAGACACCTTTGGGCATACCGGTGTCTCCGGCGTTTTCGCTTGGGCAGACCCGGCGCTCGATCTGATATGCGTTATGCTGGCGAATCGCACCCTCTTCGATCTATGGAACGTCTCGCGCTGGTCACGCTTTTCAACTGCGGTCGTTGCCTCTTTGACAACGGCATAGTGAAGCACCTTCGACACTCCCACGCTGGAGATGGCGTCCTGACAGGCGCTACGCACCCAGGCATCACTCTTCATACGCGCGGTGTGGTCGCTCGATGCTTGCAATCTTAATACCGTTTTGACTATATCCCGTACCGTACATGGTCCGTAACTCCTGATACACTGACATCAATGGAGGCACATAATGACGGAGAGTGCGTTGGTTCATCCCACACCCGACGAAGTCGGCGCTTACTACGATCTGATGGGATCATTCTATGCCACCCTGTGGGGAGAAAACATTCACGTCGGCTACTGGACCGGTCCAGATGATACGAGTTCGAATATCGAAGCGCAGGATCGCCTGACCGATTTGCTGATCGAAAAAGTCGGCCTTACCACAGGTCAGACGCTCCTGGATGTCGGATGTGGCGTCGGTCGGCCGGCGATCCGTCTGTGTCAGCGCACCGGCGCATCGGTCACAGGGATCACGGTGAGCGCCGATCAGGTGGCGCGTGCAACCAGGCTTGCCGATCAGAACGGTGTGGCGGAACGGGTCCACTTCCGGCGTGCAGATGCGATGGCAATTCCCTTCGAGGATGAATCGTTCGATGCCGCATGGGCATTCGAGTCGTTGCTGCACATGCCGGATCGTCAACAAGTGCTGCGAGAGATATGGCGGGTTCTACGTCCAGGCGGAACATTCGCACTGACCGATGTTACCGAGGAGCAACCGCTTTCTGACGAGCAGCGCGCACTGCTCTACGGAAGTTTTATGCTTCGCTCGCTGGAAACGATTGACCGCTATCCGGCGCTGGTGTCAGCAGCGGGATTCGTCGTCGATGAAGTGATCGATATCAGTGCGCACACCAAACGAACGCTTCAGTTCGTCAGCGATGCGCTGACTCAGAAACGTGACGAGATTCGAGCGCTGTACGGAGACGATCTTCTGGCGACGCTCGAACGGGCATGGCCGCAACTTGCCGTCATTCAGCGCGATTATCTGGGATATGTTGTGCTGGTTGCACGGAAACCCTGACAGAGTCGCCTTCGACAATGGAGCATGCCGGTGGATCATGATTACAGCGCACAACTTGTCTACCCATTTTTCGGGTCGATAAGCCCGTATGCCGATGCGGTCGATCAGGCGACGCTTGCCTGGGTGGAGACCTTTGGCTTACTGAAAGATGAAACGCGAAGAAAGAGCCGTTGCCTGCAGTACGGTTTGCTGGCTGCACGCGCCTATCCACGGGCAGATCGTGAGATGGTGCAGATCGCTGCGGATTGGATTGCGTGGTTGTTTTTTATGGACGACCAGTGTGATGAGGCTGGCATTGGACGAGATCTCCAGCAAATGACAGCGCTCCATGAGCGCTTTCTTGCAGTGCTCGAAGGCGCCTCGCCGTCGGCGCAGGATTGGGCGCTCACCCATGCGCTCGCCGATATTCGCCGTCGTCTGGCGGTGCGCGCTCCTGATGGCTGGCTGCGCCGGTTCAGCGAGCATGCACGCCTGTACTTTACTGCCAATCGCTGGGAAACGGTTAACCGGCAGCATGGTACGACGCCAAATGTGGCGACCTACTGCGCTGCGCGCTTGTTTTCCGGCGCCGTCTATGCCTGCTTCGATTTGATAGAACTGGCGGAGCGAATCGAACTTCCGTTCTATGCCCGTCATCACTCTACTGTGCAACAACTGGAGCAGGCTGCAAACAATATCATTTGCTGGTGCAATGATGTGCTGTCGTATCCCAAAGAAATGCAGCACGGCGATCACCACAATCTGGTGCTGGTCATTCAGCGCGAGTATCGGTGCTCATTGCCTGAGGCAGTCGAGCGTGCGCTCGCTCTGCATGCGCTGGAAACCTCCACGTTTGTGCAGAAACGGGCGCAGATCCCGCATTTCAATCCGGCAGTCAATACTGCGCTCGAAACGTATGTTGATGGATTGCAGTTCTGGATCTGCGCCAATCGCGACTGGTCGCTGACGGCAGTGCGTTACGCGCTTGCGCGCGAGATGCGAGAGACGCACACGGCTGTGACGAGTTTATTCCACGAAGGATTGCGCTCATGACCACCGATACCATGCCCGAATCGACGCTCCAGGCGCAGATGACCCGACTGCGCCAGTTTCTTTCCGCCTATATGCCGGTTGCTTTCCTGTTCGGCGTTGTGTTTGTAATCCTGGGGTTGATCTTTCGCGACATCGCAACCGGCATCAGCGGCGTTGCGATTGTAGCGAACGGCGGCATTCTGTTCTATGCGCTGCGCAGCATTCGCCAGGGGAACGTCCAGACCGCTATTGTGACGACGAGCGTCGGTCTGCTGGCTGGCGGGTTGATCATTCTGCTGATGCAACCGTTTCTCTTTGCAACATTGATGCTCGCGCCATTGCTGGTAGTGGTTCTGGGATTGCAATATTTGACGATCCAGCCGCTCAAACGCCTGATCGCGGTGAGCGGGGTGTGCAGCCTGATCGCTATTATTGTCGGACACGTGCTGCCACAGGGCATGATTGCGTCCAGCCTTCCTGAGTGGTTCAAAGGGTTGCTGGAAATTGGCGGAGCGAGCGCAGCAATCGTGTTTGTCATGATGCTGCTCTGGCACTTTAGCGTCCTTTTGAATGAGATGCTCTCCTCGCTGCGCATTACCAACCGCGAACTCGAAACGCAGCAGACGAAACTGATCCGCACGAATGAGCAGTTGCAACAACAACTTGCCTCGGAGCGCGAACTATTGAACCTGGTGAGTGCACTGGAGACACCGGTCGTCTCACTGGCGGATGGCATCATGCTTGCACCGATCGTCGGGCATATCGACTCGCGTCGCGCCGACACGTTACGGGCGCATTTGTTGGAGACAGTCCACGCCAATCGCACGAAACTGATGATCCTGGATATTACCGGTGTCACGACGATCGACACATCGGTGGCACAGGCATTGATGCTGACGATTCAGTCGTTGCGCCTGCTCGGTTGCCGCGTCGTCGTCAGCGGCATTTCCGCCACGGTCGCCATGACCCTGACCCACCTGGGCATTGATATGCGCGCTGTCGAGACGGTGCGTAGTCCGGAAGAAGCGTTGGAGCGTCTGAGGCACAGCGACCTGCCCGCCCATCTGCCGGTGCTGACAAACGGTCATGGAACGTTGAACGCTGAACGTTGAACGGGGGAAAGTTAAAGGTAGGGACGCGTCGCTGGCGCGCCCAGGCGCACAGCTGTGCGCCTGTGGGATCATTGCAGGGCGTACATTTGCGGATGGAGCAGTAGGCGGGAATGCACGTCCACTAAATCTGAAGGCGCAAAGGCGCGGAGGTTGCAGGTGGGAAGGTGAAGCCAGGCGTGAGGTGAGAGGCGAGAGGCGAGAGGCAAGAGGTGAGAGGCGAGAGGCGAGAGGCAAGAGGCAAGAGGTGGGAAGTCTAACCCCTATCCCCTAACCCCTACCCTTCCCTGCCGCCACAGGTAGCCGGTGATCGTCGTCAGCACGATCACCGCTCCCAGCGCCTGCCACCACGAATCGAGGCGCTCGCCGAGAAGCAGCGCCGCTAACACCAGGGTAGCGATCAGGCGCCACGCTATGACGCTGCTGACCAGCGGCGCACCCAGCCGCCGCAACGAGACGATTTGCCCCAGGTTCGCTCCCAGCAGTACGCCGAACACAAAGGCTGCAAAAGCCATCCAATCCGCTAGCGTCAATGTGGCGAAGCGGGTCCACTCCTCACCGATCAGCAGGCTGACACCGGTGCTCGTGATGGTCAGCGTTACTAGTTGCATGAGCAGCACGGCTTCTCCCGGCACGGCGTGTTTGACCGTGCGCGGCACCAGGATCATGTAGATTGCCAGACACAATGCCGATGCCGTCGCCAACGCAATGCCGATCCAGTCAGACGGTGTGAGCGCGAAGGTCACGCCAGCGGCGCCGATGTCGCCGCTCATCATCAAGAGGGCGCCCGCCAGCGACAGGATGATCGCGCTCCATGTCAGCGGCGGCAGCGGCTCACGGAACAACCCGGCGCTCAAGAGCGCCACAAACAGCGGCGTCATCAGCGTAATCGGCTGAATATAGATCGCCAGCGTGAAGCGCGCCGCCAGCAGATTAGTGATTGCGCGCAGCACTACCACCAGCGCAAACCCCCAGATGAGCGGCGAACGCAAAATGCGCTTATCGACATGGCGCCAGACGAACGGGAGATAGAAGGCAAGCGCAATCAGATTGCCCAGACCGAGCAACGCCATCGACGGCAAATCGCTGACAGTCTGAAGATAACGCGCCAGCACCGGGTAGGCGCCCCAGCCGGTATGCGCCAGCAGCGCAATGCCCATGCCGCCCCACGAGAAGACAGCGCGCCGCGCCGGGACGGTCGAGGTGGATGAGGTCTGCATACACGCCCATTTGAAGAAACAAAACAGTGCAAATCATACCATCGGTCGGGTGCGACGTGCAACGCATGCACCCATATGCCCAACATCTCTGGTATACTGGGGTTATGACAACGACAACCACACGATCAGTCCCTGCCTCCGGTTCACCCGCAGAAGACCCGTTCCGTTATGGGTGGCGCCTCGTGCCGCGCCCGACCCCCGACAATCCCCATCATCTGGAACAGGTTCCGCTGACGCTGGAAGACGTGCTGCACCCCGAAGTGGGAGACTTCATCGTGCATAGCGACCGCCACGAAACCGACCGGATGTACCTGACCGCCGTCTTGCGCGCGCGCCTGGAGTCGTCCGGCATTGCCGTCGTGCTCAGCGATGTGCGCATTGCCTGGGATATTCCCGATCTACGGGCGCACGGTCCCGATGTGATGGTCATCCCCGGCATCCGTGAACGACAGAACTGGAGCACCTTCGAGGTTGCGGTTGAGCAGACGCGTCCGGCGCTGATTGTCGAAATCACCTCGCCGGAGACGCGCGAAAACGACCTGGAGCGCAAGGTGGAGCACTATGCCCGGGCAGGGGTGGCGCAGTATGTCATTGTGGACGATCTAAGCCGTGGCGGAGAGCGGCGGTTGCGTTTGCTCGATTATCGCCTGGCAGCGGGGCGCTACGTGGCGCATCCGCCAGATGCAGCGGGACGAGTGAACCTGGTCATTGCGAACCTGTGGCTGGGGATTGAGCGGGATCATGTGATCTGCTACGACGAGCATGGCGTAGCGTTCGGCGACTATACGACGGTCGTGCGGCGGGCGGCGGAAGCGGAGGAACAGGCGCGGCGCGAAGCCGCTGCGCGCGCCGCCGCCGAAGCGCGGTTGCGCGAACTCGAGGAGGAACTGCGTCGCTTGCGCGGCGCAGAATAATGTGCCAATCGTCTAACTGCCCGTGTGAAACTGCCACGTGAACGAGAACGGCTGCCCCTTATAACTGCCGGTGACCGTCACCTCAATGGTCGCATTCGGCGGAAACGCCTGATTTGGGGTGATGGCAATTCCCTTGTGATTGACCGGCAGATCGGTCGTTGCAGTGTGCACCAGAGCCGTTCCCGGCAGCGCGCGCAGGCTCGTGCCGGTCACAATCGGCTTCTGATCAAAGTAGGGCCAGTGTAGCGTGACAGGATAGCGTGTCGCCGGAACATCCTGCTGGTCTGGCGCCGGGTAGCGCACGGGCCAGCCGGGGTATGCAGCATCATCGTCGAAGCGGGCGCGCGAAAGCACATCCAGACTGGCGGCGCTGCGCTGACTGTTGCTGTAGAATCCAAACCCGAAGGTCGGCGTCGTTGGGTAGAGGATCCAGAGGCGGTGCCCAACCGACCCCATCCACCCGTCGATCGCATCGCGTGGGCGCCAGTTGTGTCCCCATCCCATCCATGCATTCCCCTTCTGCGCGCAGATCTGCCCGGCAGGCGACGCATACGGCAACGACGGGTTCTGATTGTGGGTCAGGTCGTTATTCTCTGCCATGTAGCGCGTGTGCTGGAAACAATTGTCGTTCAGGATCGTATCGGCGATCACCGGCGGCACGCCGGCGCGTGCGCGGTACCCGTTGACCCGTCCCAGCCAGTCGTCGGGGAGCGGCGGAAGCGGACGCGCGATGAGCGGGAGAAACACCGTCACCGCTGCCTGCACGACGTCGGTCGGCGCGGCAGCCAGAACCGGCGCCGTCTCAGTGACGCCTTCGGACGGCAATTCGTCGGGTTGAGGCGGGTCGCCGAGAGCAGTTGTTTCCCGGTCAAAGTCGCGGCTTGTCTGAGCAAACACGGCGTGACCGGCAACCATCGGCAGCGGGACAAGAGCGCGCGATGAAGGCAGCGGAATAAACGCTGTAAGCAATGCAGCGAGCAGGACGATTGTGATGGCAAGCAGGCGTTTGGTCATAGCGTCTATCCAGCGCTCTCATTTCGTTGCGAATGTGCAGCAATGCTCTGCGCTACCTCTTTGTCACCGGTTGTGCCGCATGCGAACGGACGGAGAGATGCTGCAATCGCATAAGCCAGTAACATCAGTGCTGTCAGTACGATTCACACCTTACCCATTATACTATACGCTGTCGCAAAGGCTTGCAATGTCCGAGACCGATAATTAATGACAGGTCCGGCAGCAGAGAACGCCGCGCTCGCCGTCGCCTGATAGAGCGATCAACCAGATGGTGCACGATCATTGCCGGTGTTGACCGTCGTGCGGCTGACGTTGGCTGAGCCTGTCGAAGCCAGCGTCAGTCGCTCCGACAGACGTAGCGCGACCCAAGCGCCGCCGATTGTGTTGGCTGAGCCTGTCGAAGCCACCGTCCGCCGCTCCACGTCTACCAGTGTGCGGTCATTTGCGTAATACTTCCGGGGCGCGCAGCAGGATGCTGAGGCGCTGCGGGCTGAGAACGCGGTTCGACGGCGCTCACCGCAAGCGGTTCGACGGCGCTCACCGCAAGTGGAAGCCCTGCTGGGGCTGCTGATGCCACTGCGCAGCCGTGCGTCCACGATACGACTGCCGGTGCGCATTGATCGTTGCGCTTGGCACAACGAACACGCGAACATCATGTCTGACTGACCGCAATTTAGTATTAGTTGTTCGAGTGGCATACGGTATGCTCTGTGCTACAATGAATCCACTCGCTATCCGCATTCTCGCTCTGAACCGGGCAGGCGTCGTCGAGGAGGAACCCTGTGACCCAGACGGTGATCAACCAGCCGCATGCCGATGCGCCGGCGGACGACCCGTTCCGCTACGGGTGGCGCATTGTGCGTCGTGACCTTGGCGAGGGGTATTTCGAGGAGGAACTCGTGCCGTTGCGGCTCATCGACCTGCTGCATCCCGAGGAGGGCGACCAGGTGTTGTGCAATTACGATCACCAGCGGCGCGTGCGCTACCTGGCGGATGTTTTTTTTGCGCGCACGGCGGACCGCGCCGACGCGGTGGTGCTGAGCGATGTGCGGATCGCCTGGGACGTGCCCGGGTTGCGGGCGCACGGACCGGACATTATGGTGATCTTCGGGGTGCAGACGATCCGCAACTGGCGCACCTTCGACGTGGCGCAGGAAGGGGTGCGCCCGGCGCTGATCGTGGAGGTGACGTCGCCGGAGACGCGGCGGTTTGACCTGTACGAGAAGGTGGAGCAGTACGACCTGGGGGGGGGCGCCGCTGTACGTGATCGTGGACGCGGTCGAGCGTCGCGGGCAGGCGATGGTGCGGGTGATCGGGTATGAGCGCGCGGGAGCGTCGTACCGTCCGATGGTTCCGAACGAGCAGGGATGGCTCTGGCTGGCGCCGGTGCGGGTCTGGATTGGGGTGGAGGAGAACGAGGTGTACTGCTTCGACGAACAGGGACAGCGGATTGGCGACTATGCGGCGTTGACGAGCCTGGTGATCGAGTCGGAAGAGCGGATCGCCAAGGCGCTGGCCGAAGCCAAAGCGCAGGCGCGGGCGCGGATGGAAGCCGAGGAGCGGGCGCGCCAGGAAGCCGAAGCGCGCGCCGCCGCCGAGGAACAGGCGCGCCGCGAAGCCGAAGCGCGCGCTGCCGCTGAAGCGCGGTTGCACGAACTCGAGGAGGAACTGCGCCGCTTGCGCGGCGGCGAGTAGTGCCGACTGACAGAGTGCAATTGCAGCATCAAAGGATGAATGCCTATGACTCATAGCGACACGCCGGAGTATCGCTTCTACCTGGCGGGCGAATGGCGCACCGGCGCGCCCTCCGCCATCGCCTGCCCCTACGATGGCGCACCGGTTGCCGTCGTTCATCGCGCTGCGCCTGCGGACCTGGAGCAGGCGATTCAGGCAGCAGTTGGTGCATTCAAGACAACGCGCAGTACGCCGTTGCATCGCCGCGCTGCTGCGTTGCGCGCCATTGCCGCCGGCATCGAGGCGCGCGCCGAAGAACTGGCGCGCACCATCGCGCTGGAAGCGGGAAAGCCGATCAAACAGGCGCGGATCGAAGTTGCGCGGAGTGTCGTCACCTTCTCGACCGCCGCCGATGAGGCGACGCGCTCGAATGACGAGGCGCTGCGACTCGACGCCGCTCCCGGTGGCGAAGGTCGCCAGGCGATTGTGCGACGCTTTCCTGTAGGACCGGTCGCCGCCATTACGCCGTTCAATTTCCCGCTCAACCTGGTGGCGCACAAAGTGGCGCCGGCCATCGCCGCCGGCTGTTCCGTCGTGCTCAAACCGGCTTCGCAGACGCCAGGCGCCGCGCTCAAACTGGCGGACATTATCGCGTCGTCCGGGTGGCCCCCGGAGGCATTGAGCGTGCTGCCGCTCGCCAGCCGCGACGCCGCACCGCTCGTTGAGGATGAACGCTTCGGACTGTTGACCTTCACCGGTTCACCGGCGGTCGGATGGGAGATGAAACGGCGCGCCGGGCGCAAACGGGTCACCCTGGAACTTGGCGGCAATGCTGGCGTGATCATCCACTCCGACGCCGATCTCGCATTCGCGGCGGAGCGGTGTGTTGTCGGCGGGTTTTCCTACGCCGGGCAGAGTTGCATTAGCGTCCAGCGCATCTTTGTCCACACGCCGGTGTACGCTGCGTTCCTGAACCTCTTTGCGCCGCAGGTGCGCGCTTTGAAGGTCGGGCATCCGCTCGATGAGACGAGCGATCTGAGTTCGCTGATCAACCCGGCGGAGGCGGAACGGGTCGCCGCCTGGCTCGACGAGGCGCGCAACGCAGGCGCGGAGTTCCTGACTGGCGGCATCGTGCAGGGCGGCGTTGTTGCGCCAACCATCGTTGCGCGCGCTGCGCCAAACCTGCGGGTGAACTGCCAGGAGATCTTTGCGCCGGTCGTGACGGTGCAACCCTACGATACGTTCGAGGAAGCGCTGGAAGCGGTTAACAACAGCGATTTCGGGTTGCAGGCAGGCGTGTTTACGCGCGATGTCGGGCGCATTTTCCAGGCATACGATGCACTGGAGGTCGGCGGTGTGATTGTCAACGACGTTCCAACCTGGCGCCTCGATCCCATGCCGTATGGCGGCGTCAAACAATCCGGCTTCGGGCGCGAAGGGCTGCGCTACGCGATTGAGGAAATGACTGAACGGAAGTTGCTCGTGATTAAGGGTTAGGGGTTAAGGGTTAAGATTAACCTCTAACCTCTAACCCTAATACCTTTCGAATAAGCTCACACAAAGGCACAAAGACTCCGCGTTTTAGCCCTGTCAATGATGGCTCGTCGCCCTTATTTGAAAGGTATTGCCTCTCACCCCTCACCCCTCACCTCTCACCCCTCACCCCTCACCCCTCACCTCTCACCCCTCACCTCTCACCTCTCACCCCTCACCTCTCACCCCTCACCTCTCACCCCTCACCCCTCACCTCTCACCCCTCACCCCTCACCTCTCACCTCTCACCTCTCACCCCTCCCCTCTCACCCCTCACCCCTCACCCCTCACCTCTCACCCCTCACCCCTCACCCCTCACCCACGCCCGCCACTCATTGGCGAGTTCGTTGAGCGAGGCGCCGTAGACGCCCTGGTAGTCCGCCGAGCCGGGTTCGCGTCCACGCCCGCTGATATACAGCGCATGCAGCTTCTCCATGCCATCACGCTCGATCAGAAAATCAACGAATGACGCCCACAACTCGTAGGCGATGTTGTCGCCGTAGCGTTGAGCCTGCAACAGACGCAGCGGCACGCCGGAGTCGCTGATCTGGCGCGCCCGTTCCCTCCAGTTCTCGACGCCATACTTCGCCAACCACGGCGGACCGGTGATCCAGGTTGCGAGTCCTTCCAGCAGGATGATGTCGGCACGTTTCTGGACGTCGTCACCGTATCGCTGCGCCTGGAGGTGATGTGCCAGTTCGTGCGAAGCAACCACCAATGCGCGTTCGATCTCTTCGTCGGGTCGGTAGTACACTTCGGCGCGCCCTTCCTCGGTATACGCAATGCCGCGTGTGTCTTTCGACGGCGCCAGCGAAGGGCGGTAGAAGGCAATCGATACTCGCTGCTGCAATTGAAATTCAAAGCGCTCCTCATTGCCGCGCAGGAGTTCTTCCAGGCGCGGGGCGATCGCTGCTACCTGCTCCGGCGTGAACGTGCGCAGGCCAACATACACATCCAGGCGGCCGGTCTGAGCAACGCGCGTCCCCCGCATTGGCGGACCGTCGCCGGCAATGAAGGGCGCCGGAGCGATCGCCTCAGCCACAAGCAGCGTCTGTTCCGTGATACGTATCTGAGGGAGCGTGGTCGCTTTGCGCGTTGCAACCGGAAACCGGATCTGCCGAAGCGCCGTCTTTGCCGGCGGAGGCGCCGCCTGTTCGATGCGAAAGAGATGTGGGAGATCGATGGCTGGTTCGATAAAACGCTCGTCCGAGGGTTGGACAGTCAGGCTGGCAAGAGAAACGACAGCGAAAACGAGCGCCACAATGTGAGTGACGAGACGCGGCATGGCGTTTCCTTTTCCAGGACGACGATCCGGGTCATCCTGAAGTGTGCGCAATCGCGTACTATTCCTGGTAAGTACTTGTTTTTCTGCGACCTCTCACAGAGCGATCAACCAAAACCTGGACAATCAAGGGAGTGGCTGACGTCGGCTTCGACAGGCTCAATCAACATCAGCCGCAGAACGGCCGACACGGGTAATGATTGCGCCCTAACATCTGATTGATGGCTCTATCAGGTACCACATGGTTGATTTTTTGTCAAACGTCGTGTTCATTGTAACTGTTCACAGTTGGGGGAAACGATGCCGCCGGTCACCCAAAACGGGGGTTCGGGGGCAGCCCCCGAAAAGAAAAAGCGGCGGCGGAATGGCTTCAGCAAGCGCCAACGCACGGCGCCCCGCCGTCCCGGGCGCCGCATCTAGCGCCTGCACTCCCGGAAAGAGCGTGAACAGTTACTGTTCATTCGGCAGCGGCTTCACCCGATTGCATTTGTCGTTGTCATCTGCTACTATCACTCCCGGTTCGGTCAGACTGCCAACATGAGCAGCGGTTCCTCCGCCGTTGCACCCGGCCGACGGCGCTATCAGCACGCAGGCGATTGAGCAATGCACACACGTGATCCTTCGTCCGTTCGTCAACGTCCACGTATATGGACTGATGTTCGCCTGCTGTCGGAAGCGGCAGCGGTGCTGGAGGCGCACGCTGAGGTGGCGGCAGGTGGTGATCCGGCGACTTTACCTGGCAGCGCAGCAGCGATTATCAGCGCGCTGGTCAACGCCGATGGCGCGTGGATGGAGCGGGCCGGCGCGACATTGCTGGCAATCGCCCGTCCTGGCATCGGCGTGGACAACATCGACCTCGAAGCCGCGACCGAACGAGGTATTCTGGTGATCAACACTCCCGACGGTCCCACCGAGAGCACGGCGGAGCATGCGGTTGCGTTATTGCTGGCGCTGGCGAAGCAGGTCGTTGCTGCTGATCGTCGTCTTCGCACCGAAGGATGGAGCGCCGCGCGGCTGCGCGGAGTCGAGGTGCGTGGCAAAACGTTGGGGATTGTCGGTCTGGGGCGCATCGGGCGACGGGTGGCGCAGATCTGTCGTCAAGGTCTGGCGATGCGCGTGGCGGCATACGACCCGCACGCGCCTGCTGAGACGTTTGCGGCGCTGGATGTCGTGCAGGCGGAAACGCTGGACGAACTCCTGCCGCAGTCGCAGTTTCTGACGTTGCACTGTGCACTGACGCCGGCGACGCGCGGTTTGATTGGCGCGCGGGAACTGGCGCTGCTGCCGGCAGGCGCCTTCCTGATCAACGTTAGTCGCGGCGCGGTGATCGATCACTCCGCGCTGGTCGAGGCACTGACCACCGGGCATCTGGCCGGCGCCGGTCTCGATGTCTTCGACCCGGAACCGCTTCCCGAAGACCATCCGCTCCTACGGTCGCCGCATGTCATCCTGACGCCGCACGTCGCGTCGTATACCGACGATGGCGTGCGCGCGATGCACCTCGGTATCGTGGAACAGGTCGCGCATTTACTGCGTGGCCAACGTCCGCCGCATATCGTCAACCCCGAAGCCCTGCCCGGGCGTCTGGCGGAGATGAACCCATGAGCAACGATACCAGACCTTTTCAACTGATCGCCCTGGATCTCGACGGCACCGTTATCGACCATGATCTGCACATTCATCCCGACGTGCGCGAAACGATCGCCGCAGTGCAGGCGCGCGGCATTCACGTCACGCTGGCGACGGGGCGCATGTTTGGCGCCGCACTGCCGTTTGCGCGTGAACTCGATATTCGCACGCCGATCATCTGCTACCAGGGAGCGCTGGTGCGTCACCCGCTCACCGGCGCTACGCTCTACCACGCGGCGATGCCCGCCGGTCTGGCAGCAGCAGCGGTGCGCAAACTTCTCGACGCCGGCATCTTCGTCATTGCCTGCATCGACGATATTCACTACATCGCGGCACATCGAACAGAACTCGAACTCTATCTCGCCTTCCACCCCGAAGGGACGGAGATCGTCGTCACTCCCGATCTGGATCGCCTGGTGGCGCATACGCCGCCAACCAAACTGCTGTTCGTCGCCGATCCGCCGGTAGTCGAGCGTGAACTGGCGCGCCTGACCGCCCGCTTTGGTGCTACACTGGCGATTGTTCGTTCGCACGCCATCTTTGGCGAACTGACTGCGCCGCACGTCAGCAAGGGGAATGCACTGGCCGCCCTGGCGCAGTCGCTGGGGGCGCCGCGTGAAGCAGTCATGGCGATTGGCGATCAGGAGAACGACATCTCGATGATTACCTGGGCAGGGCTTGGGCTGGCGATGGGGAATGCGACACCGGCAGTGCTCGCACGGGCGCACGCCGTGCTGCCGCCGGTCAGCGAGGCTGGCGTTGCCCACGCGCTCCGGCGCTATGTCTTGGATTGCACGTCCTGGACCTATCCGCTATAATGTCGAGCGTTTTCATGCCATGAAAAAGGCTGGCATCGCCATGCGGCGCCAGCCCGAGCGATCAGCGCAATCGCATTTAGCGCGCCCGATACATCGTGCGCAGGCATTGGGTGCATACCTTGATCTGCACGTTCTCGCCATCGACCATAATCGTCGCCTTCTGCACATTCGGCTTGAACGTGCGATTGGTCTTTGGCGCGCGCCGCGCCCAGCTCCCCGACGCTTTGTGCCGGATGTTGCGCCCAAAACTGACGCTCTTGTTACACACCATACACTTTGCCATATCAGCCTGCTCCCCCGGCTTTGCCGGGAATATCACAACGTCGTTGACACACTAGCAAGAAACTATACCATATTCCAATGCCAGGCGCAACTGTATGAATATTGTGAACGACTCAGCCACAACCAGCAGGATGCCCGCAGGTCGCGTTCTGATCGCGCCGCGCGCCATCGCGTCGATTGCCGCCGCTGCTGCGCGGCGCACCGACGGCGTCGCCGGCCTCGCCGATCCGCAGGGTCCGCCGCTCATCCTTCCGCCGGGTGACGAGCGCCGCGGCATCGAGGTGCATGTGCATCAGAATACGCTCGAAGTCAATGTGTACCTGATCGTCCGTACCGGCCGACCAATCGCCGATGTGGCGCATGCCGCACAATCCGCCGTGCGCGCCGCGCTCTCGTTCGCGCTTGATCTTCCCGAACCGACGGTCAATATTCGGGTGCAGGGAGTGGGAGGACGATGATGACCGACACGTGGAATGGCGAGCATCTCCTGGAGGCGCTGCGTGCCGCGGCGCGCGATCTGGAGCGGCACGCGGCATCGCTCAATGCGCTGAACGTGTTTCCGGTTCCCGATGGCGACACCGGAACGAACATGGCGCTGACGTTGAGCAGCGCATTGAGCGACATTACGCCCCATCCCTCGTGCAGCGCGGTGGCGGAACGGGTTGGCTACTGGGCAACCATGCGCGGGCGCGGCAATTCGGGCATCATTCTGTCGCAGATATTGCGCGGTGTGGCAACGGCGCTTGCCGGGCATCACCTGATGAGCGGGCGTGAACTGGCGGCTGCCCTGGCGCACGGCAGCGCCCGCGCCTACGAAGCCGTGCTGCGTCCGGTCGAGGGCACCATGCTGACGGTCATCCGCTGCGCTGGCGAGGCGGCGCAGCGCGCTATTGCTGCGGGTGAAGCATCGTTGAGCGCCGTGCTCGATGCAGCGGTGCGTGAGGCGCGCACCGCAGTAGCGCGCACACCGCAGTTGCTGACCACCCTGCGCGATGCAGGCGTGGTCGATGCGGGCGGGCAGGGTTTGCTGGTGCTGCTCGAAGCGTTGCTGCGCTACGCCCGCGGTGAAACGGGCGTGGCGCATGCACCGGCGGCAACGCCGGCGGCGATCGTTGACGAACACGCGGGGAGCGCGGGCTACTGCACGAGTTTTGTCCTTCTTCACGCGACCGCGTCGCTGGATACGCTCCGGCGCGTCTTCGCGGCGCTGGGCGACTCGCTGGTGGTTGCCGGCGATCACACCCTGGTCAAAATACATCTGCATACCCCACGACCGGGAGATGCGCTCAATCAGGCGCTCGAGTTTGGCGCCCTCGATCAGATTGAGGTGGTCAACATGGACCTGCAGCGCGCGGCACGCGATGCGGGTGCGGCGCTTGCTGACATTCGACCGGATCCTCAGCCCGACGAGAACGCCGGCCTGCACGCTGCGCTTGGCATCATCGCGCTGGCGCCGGGCGCCGGATATGCGGCAATCCTGCGCGACCTGTGCGCCGATCTGGTGCTGGAAACAACCACGCCGCCGACTATCGACGAGTGGCGCACAGCCTTTGAGCGTCTGCCACAGCCGGATGTCATCGTGTTGCCCAATGATCCGCAGGCGGCGGAAACTGCGCTGGCAGCCGCATACCAGATCGGCAGGCGCATCCACATCGTGCCGGCGACTTCGCCGCCCCAGGGCGTCGCCGCGTTGCTGGCGCTGAACTTCCAGGCGGATGTCGATCAGAATGTTCAGGCGATGATGGCAGCCGTAGAACCGGTGCGCGTCATCACCTTCGATGAGCAACAGTGCAACGCGATAGAAACGTCTGCAGAAGCAACGCAAGGTGCGTATAATGTGTGCTATGTATTGCACCAGATCGGGGCGAACGCCGCCGAGGTCGCCACGCTCTACTATGGACAGGCGGTTGATCGCGCATACGCGGAGCGGCTGGCGCAGGAGATCGAGGTTGCTTTCCCGATGCTGCACGTCGAGGTCTATGCCGGCGGGCAGCCAGGCGGCGTGACCATTGCCCTCGAGTAACTGCCGGGCACTGCCAATGTATGAGGTGAAACGAAAAACGTATGGCAAGCATCAAAATTGTTACCGATAGTTCCAGCGACATTCCTCTGAGCGTTGCGCACGAATTAGGGATTGAGATCGTCCCGCTGCAGATTGTTGTCGGCAATCAGAGTTACCGCGCCGGTCTCGACATTACTGCAGAGCAGTTTTATCAGGCAATGCAGGAGAATCGCACGCAGATTGCGGTACAGCCGTCGCCGATGACGACCTTTGAGCAACTGTACCGCCGCCTGACGCTGGAATATGAGTACATCTTCTCGATTCATCTCTCCAACCGTGTCGTGCCGAATTATCACGTGGCGCAACAGGCGCGTAGTCGCCTGCCAGCGTCATCGAGCCGGGTGGAAATGATCGACAGCAAATTGCTCTCGATGGCGCTCGGCATGGTCGTGGTGCATGCGGCGCGCGCCGTGCGCGATGGCGCAACCCCCTATGAAGTCGCACACCTGATCAATCTGCTGATCCAGCACTGCCACCTGGTCTTCTTTGTCGATACCATCGAATATCTCGAACACAGCGGGCGGCTGGCGCTGGCAACGACGGTCCTCGGCTCGATGCAGCGCATCAAGCCGCTGCTCCTGATCGACGACGGCGAAATCGTGCCTTATGAGCGCACCCGCACGCGCGCCAAAGCCATCGAAGGGTTGTATACCTTTATTGAGGATTTTCCGCGCGTTCGTGAGGTGACGGCGCTGTATGCGACGACGCCGGAAGATGTCGAGAAGTTGCTGGAAAAGGTCGATCCGATCTTTCCCCGTGATCGGGTGCAGGTTGCACAGTTTGGCCCCGGCGTCGGCGCGTTCCTTGGTCCCGGCGCTATGGGCGTGGCGGTTTTCGAGGGGATCGACTGATGCCATCGGTCAAGATCGTCGTCGACTCGACAGCCGACATTCCCGCCGATGTCCGTGCGGCATACCATATCCACGTCGTTCCTGTGCTGTTGCACCGTGGGGGAGAAACGCTGCGCGACGACATTGACATCAGCCGCGATGAGTACTATCGCTGGATCGCCGAACACGACGAACTGCCAACAACGTCGGCGCCGTCGGTTGGAATGTTCGAGGAGACATTTCGCGCGCTGACCCGTGATGGCAGCGCGGTGCTGTCGCTCAGCGTCGCTGCTGGTTTGAGCGCCACGTACAGCGCTGCGGTTCAGGCGGCGCGCCTGGTTGAGGATGCACGCATCGTCTGCGTTGACAGTCACTCGATTGCCATGCCCATCGCGTACCTGGCGCTCGCCGCTGCGCGCCGTCTGTCGCAAGGCGCAACGCTCGATGAGGCGGTTGCACTGGTGGAACATCTGCGCGATCAGACCGTTGCGTATGTGGCGCTCCAGACATTGCGCTATCTGGAACGTGGCGGACGTATCAGCCGTACCCGCGCATTGCTCGGCGCCTTGCTCGATGTGAAGCCGATCCTGGAAGTGCGCGACTCGCAGGTGCTGCCGGTCGAGCGGGTGCGCACCTGGCGTCGCGTCCCGATGCGCTTGCTGGAACTGGCGCGGGCGCGCGGTGCGTACCAGGAATTGAGCGTCGTCTACACCACTGACCGCACCGACGCCGAATCGCTGGCGGATGCCTGCGCCAACGCAGGGTTACTCGTCCGCGACCGTATTCGCACCGTGCAGATCGGCGCCGTGCTGGGCACGCATATGGGTCCCGGAGCGCTCGGCATCACCGGTCTGCTCACTTCATAGTCTATCCGAAAAAGTTCGTTGAGCAGGCGAAGGCATGGCCCTCGCCTGCCCGGCCGCACGTCAGCGCGGCAATGTTTCGGATAGCCTGAGATGACCGTATGGACGGCAAAGACCAGATCATTCGCCTGGGCAAACTGCTGGCGGAGGAACAGCGCCGTGGCTGTGACGATAGCACCGTTGACGGCGGTCTGGAGCGTTTCCTGGTCTCCTGGAGGATGGAAGCCGGCATGGCGCTGCGCTACGAGCCGGTGCAGCAGGCGCTCGAATTGCTTGCCGGCTACGCGCTCCTTGACCAGCCGACGCGCCGCGCGCGCGTCGGCATTGCGCTCGAAAGTCTGCGAGCCTTGTTTCGGGCGCAGCCGGCGCCGCAGCCCACACCGGCGCCCTCGTCAACGCCGCCGCCGCGCGCGCCAACCCGCCGTTCTTCTCGTCCCGATCCTGCGGCGCGTCCGTTGACGCCTGATGCGCCGATCGACGATGCGCCGGGCATCACGCGCCAGATGGTGCAATCGTTCCGACGCCTCGGCGTGCGCACGGTGCGCGATCTGCTCTACCACTTCCCGCATCGCTACGACGATTTCACCTCGCACAAAACGATCGCCGAACTGCAACCGGGCGCGGTTGAAACCATCATTGCCGAAGTGCTGGACGCGCGCACCCTGCCGATGAAGAGCGGCGGTTCGCGGCTTGACATCCTGGTCGGCGATGACACCGGCACGCTCAAGGTGGTCTTTTTCCGGCAACCCTGGCTGGCACAACGCTTCCTGGCGGGGACGAAGGTGGTCCTGAGCGGAAAGATCGGCGTCTACGACGGATTGCGCCAGATGGCATCGCCTGAATGGCAACCCTTCACCGATGACGATATGATCCACGTCGGGCGCCTGGTGCCGGTTCACCCGTTGACCCGCGGGCTGGTTGAACGCAGCGCGCGCGCGTTGATCAAGCAGGTGGTGGATCGCTGCGCCCCGATGCTGGAAGACCATCTGCCGCCGGCGGTGCGCGAACGAACAGGGCTGATGCCGCTGTCGGAAGCGATTGCGCAGATCCACTTCCCCGACAACCACGAGAAACTCGAACAGGCGCGCCGACGCCTTGGCTTCGACGAGTTTCTGTTCATTCAGCTGGGCGTCCTTCGACGCAAAATGCTCTGGCAGGCGCAGCGCGGCTATGCCATCATCCGCCATGACGACGTGCATGAAGCGTTTCTCCGGCAATTGCCGTTCGAGTTGACCGGCGCGCAGGTGCGCGCCATCGAAGAAATCATCGCCGACATGGAGCGCCCCGTGCCAATGGCGCGCCTCTTGCAGGGTGATGTCGGCAGCGGCAAAACCGTCGTTGCTGCGGCAGCGGCGCTTCAGGTCATCGCAGCCGGCTACCAGGCGGCGCTCATGGCGCCGACCGAAATCCTGGCAGAGCAGCACTATCGCGGTCTGCGCGCACTGCTCAGTAAAGTGCCGGTTCCCCGCGAGCAACGCCACGCGCCAGAGGAAGACGGCCTCGACCCGGAGCAGCGTGAGCGCCTGGAAGAGATTCGGCGCATTCTCGGCATGAACGGCGACGATGACCTCGACGGGCGCGGCGTGCGGGTGGCGCTGCTCACCGGCAGCCTCGGCGCGAAAGAGCGACGACGGGTGCTGGAAGGGATTGCGCGCGGCGACATCGACCTGATCGTCGGCACGCACGCGCTGATTACCGAACGTGTGCAGTACGCCGCGCTTGGACTGGCAATCGTCGATGAACAGCATCGCTTCGGCGTCGAACAGCGGCAGCGCCTGAAAGATAAAGGGTACAACCCGCATATGCTGGTGATGACCGCGACCCCGATTCCACGCACGCTGACGCTGACCATCTACGGCGACCTGGACGTGTCGCTGCTCGACGAACTGCCGCCAGGGCGCCAGGAGGTCAAGACGCGCTGGATCACCACGGTCGAACGCGAAAAAGCCTACCGCCACATCCGGCGTGAAGTCGCCAAAGGACGCCAGGCATTCGTCATTTGTCCGCTGGTCGAAGAGAGTGAGAAGGTCGATCTGCCCTCCGCCGAAGAAATGCACGCGACCTTGTCGCGCGAGGTCTTTCCCGATCTGCGGGTGGCGCTGATCCACGGCAAGATGTTGCCGCGCGAGAAGGACGCCGCCATGATCGCCTTCCGCAACCACGAATATGATATTCTGGTCGCTACGGCGGTTATCGAAGTTGGCATCGATGTCCCCAACGCGACCACGATCCTGATCGAAGGCGCCGAGCGGTTTGGTCTGGCGCAGTTGCACCAGTTCCGCGGGCGCGTCGGGCGCGGGGTGCATCAAAGTTACTGCATCCTGGTCTGCGACAAAGAGCAGAATGAGGTGACCCGCCAGCGCATGGAGGCGATGGAGTCGATCAGCGACGGCTTCCGCCTGGCGGAGATCGATCTGCAACTGCGTGGCCCCGGCGAGTTCTTCGGCATCCGGCAGAGCGGCACGCCCGACCTCAAAGTGGCGCAGTTGACCGACGTGCGCCTGCTTCAGACGGCATACCGTGAGGCGCACGCTATCCTGGCGGACGACCCGCAGCTCGAACGCCCTGAACATGCACGCTTGCGCTCGAAAGTGGAAGAGTTCTGGGTCGAGACGTTGCAGGCGGGTTAGAAAGCGCGCAGGGTATTGACATCCACCTTCCCACTCTCTGCGCCCTGGCGTCTTGGCGTTGACCCGAAAACGCGAAGGCGCAAAGGCGCAGAGGGGGCAGGATGCTCGCAAAGGGAGCGCTTTGTCTTCCCCCTCACCCCCCTGCCCCCCTCTCCCGACGTGGGAGAGGGGGGAAACACTCCCCTCCCCCTTTATGGGGGAGGGGTAGGGGGTGGAGGAACAGCAGGCAACCGTGCCCCCTCACCCCCCTGCTTCGCTGATACAGGTACAGAAAACACACCTTATCATAATATTGGTACAATTGTATGAAGTGTCGTCGCTCTCGTGGAGCAAACCGAACCCATGCCGATGAACCTCGAAGATGTGCGTCCTGGCGCAACCATTCGCGGCATTCTGCCCGATGCGCCTGTCACCGTGGAGCGTGTGACGTACCACGGCTCCGACACGCTGACGTTGCTGTACCGCACCCCGGATGGAAGCGTCGCCGAGGAGCTGCTGTTTCGCAGCGATGAACCGCGCCTCGCCATGGTTGAGCAGGGCCGGCCATGGAGTTTCGATGGCGACGGCGCGCTCTTTCGCCTGGTCGCCGAAGCGCAGCGCATTCGCCTCGCCTATCTCTTCGATCCGTTGCTCGCCGTGCATACCTCGCTGGTCGATCCGCTGCCGCATCAGATTACCGCCGTCTACGAGGCGATGTTGCCGCGCCAGCCGCTGCGCTTCCTGCTTGCCGACGATCCCGGCGCCGGGAAGACGATTATGACCGGACTCTTGATCCGGGAACTGATGGAGCGCGGCGATCTCAAACGCTGTCTCATCGTCTGCCCCGGTGCCCTCGTCGAGCAATGGCAGGATGAGTTGGCGCAGCGGTTTCATCTCCCGTTTGAGATTCTGACCAACGACGCCCTCAACGCTGCGCGCACCGGCAACTGGTTTTTGGAAAACGATCTCGCCATTGCGCGACTCGACAAACTGGCGCGTGATGAGGACGTCCAGCAGAAACTCGCCGCCCCCGACAATCGCTACGACCTGATCGTCTGCGATGAGGCGCATAAACTGTCGGCCATCTTCTTCGGCGGCGAAGTGAAGTACACCAAACGCTATCGTCTCGGCCAACTCCTCGCCACGCTCACGCGCCACTTTTTGCTGCTGACCGCGACTCCGCACAACGGCAAAGAGGAAGACTTCCAGCTCTTCCTCGCGCTGCTCGACGGCGACCGCTTCGAGGGGCGCTTCCGCGACGGGGTGCATCAGACGGATGTCTCGGACTTGATGCGCCGCATGGTCAAAGAGCGCCTCGTCACCTTCGACGGACGCCCGCTGTTCCCGGAACGCATTGCGTACACCGTTCCGTATCGGTTTTCCGAAGCGGAAGCGCAGTTGTATCACGACGTCACGAACTATGTGCGCGAGGAGTTCAACCGCGCCGATGCCTTGAACGACGACAAGTACGCGGGAACGGTGGGCTTCGCGCTGACCATTCTGCAACGGCGGCTCGCCTCCTCGCCCGAGGCGATCTACCAATCGTTACGCCGGCGCCGTGAGCGCCTTGATCGGCGATTACGCGAACTGAACCTGCTCCAGCGCGGCGCTGCGGCGGCGAGCGCCGCCGCGCTGCGCGGACCGGCGCTCGACCCTGACGATCTGGACGACCTCGAAGAGGCCCCAGAGGACGAGGTTGCGGCGACCGAAGAAGCGACTCTCGATCAAGCCACGGCTGCGCGCACCATTGCCGAACTCCAGACCGAAATCCAGACCCTTGCCCGCCTCGAGGCGCTGGCCGCCACGGTGCGGCGCAGCGGCGAGGACGCCAAATGGCGCGAACTGTGCAACGTGCTCGACGAGATCTTTACGCCGGCTGCGTTCGTCGCCAGCGTGCGCGAAGCCGACTCGCCCCCCTACGCTGCCGGTTCCATCGCCAAACCAACCCCTTCGCCGCACCACAAGCTGGTCATCTTTACCGAACACCGTGATACGCTCACCTATCTCGCCGAACGCATCCGCGACCGCTTTGGTCGCCCGGACGCCGTGGCGACGATCCACGGCGGCGTCGGGCGCGAAGAACGGCGCAAAGCGCAGGAAGCGTTCCTGCACGACCCCTCGGTCCATGTCCTGGTTGCGACCGATGCCGCCGGCGAAGGGATTAATCTGCAACGCGCCCACCTGATGGTGAACTATGACCTGCCGTGGAACCCCAACCGTCTCGAACAACGGTTCGGGCGCATTCATCGGATTGGACAGACCGAGGTCTGCCATGTGTGGAATCTCGTTGCGATGGAATCACGCGAGGGCGATGTCTACCGCCGCTTGCTCGAGAAACTCGATGATGCGCGGCAGGCGCTTGGCGGCAGCGTCTTCGATGTGCTCGGCAAGGTGCAGTTCGAGGGCCGGCCGTTGCGCGACTTGATGATCGAAGCCATTCGCTACGGCGACCGACCGGAGGTGCGCGCGCGCCTGTCGCAGATGGTTGACCAGGCCGTGGACGCCGACCGGCTCCGCACGTTGCTCGAAGAGCGCGCATTAGCGCACGATGTCATGGATACCAGCCGCATCGCCCGGGTGCGCGAGGACATGGAACGCGCCGAGGCGCGCCGGTTGCAGCCGCATTACATCGAGTCGTTCTTTCTCGAAGCGTTCACCCGGCTCGGCGGGCGAATCCGCCAGCGTGAGCCGCGTCGCTACGAAGTGGCGCACGTCCCGGCGTCGGTGCGCAACCGCGATCGCCAGATCGGGAAGGGCGGCGCGGTTCTGCCGCGCTACGAGCGCATCGTCTTCGAGAAGTCGCTCATTGCGCCTCCCGGTCAACCGCTGGCCGCCTTTGTCTGTCCGGGACACCCGCTGCTCGATGCGACGCTCGACCTGATCCTCGAACGCCATCGCGACCTCCTCAAACGCGGCGCCGTGCTGGTGGACGAGCACGATCCCGACTCGGCGCTGCGCGTGCTCTTCTTCCTCGACCATGCCATCCAGGACGCAACCGTGATCCCTTCCGGCGACGCGCTGAGCGGGGCGCAGCGCGAACGCCGCACCATTTCGCGTCGTCTGCTCTTCGTCGAGATGGACGCGGACGGGAACACGCGCCGTGTGGGATACGCCCCGTATCTCGACTATCGCCCGCTGCGCGATGATGAACCCGATCCCGCCGCCATCCTCGCCCGCCCCGAACTGGCGTGGATCACGCGCGATCTCGAACAGCAGGCGAAAGACGACGCGATTGCTCATATCGCGCCTGACCACGTGGCCGAGGTGCGGAACCGTCGACTCGCGTGGATCGAAAAAACCCGCATAGCCGTGCGGGATCGCCTGACGAAGGAGATTGCGTATTGGGATCACCGGGCGGAAGAACTCAAACTCCAGGAACAAGCGGGCCGGGCTGGCGCGCGGCTCAACTCGCAGGAGGCGCGCCGCCGCGCCGACGACCTGGCAGCCCGGCTCCAACGCCGTCTCGCCGACCTCGACCGCGAGGCGCAGATATCCGCGCTGCCGCCGGTCGTGATCGGCGGGGTCGTCGTCGTCCCGCTCGGGCTGATTGCCGCAATGACCGGGCGATCCATCGCCGAGACCGCTGCCGACACCCAGGCGTCCGCCGCGCGCGCCCGCGCCATCGTGATGGACGTCGAGCGCCGCCTTGGCTACGAGCCGGTGGATCGCGAAGCGGAGCGGCTCGGCTATGACATCGAAAGCCGGACCCCCGGCAGCGGCAAGATCCGCTTCATCGAGGTCAAGGGACGCATTGCTGGCGCCGATACGATCACGGTGACCAGGAATGAAATCCTGACCGCCCTCAACAAACCCGATGCCTACATTCTCGCCATGGTCGAGTTTTTGCCGGACGGCGGACACCGGGTGCGCTACCTGCGTCGCCCCTTCCGGCGCGAACCCGACTTTGGCGTCACGAGCGTGAATTACACCTTTGCCGAACTGCTTGCCCGTTCTGAGGAGCCGCGATGACCCAGCGCAAAAAACTGATCGAAGTCGCGCTGCCGCTCGCCACGATCAACGAAGAAGCGGCGCGCGAGAAGTCCATCCGCCATGGTCATCCCAGTACGCTCCACCTCTGGTGGGCGCGCCGCCCGCTCGCTGCGGCCCGCGCGGTGATCTTCGCTCAGATCGTGGACGACCCCGCCGCCGTGCCGGAGGAGTTTCCCACGCCGGCGGCGCAGGAGCGCGAACGCCGTCGCCTGTTTCGCCTGATCGAGGAGATGGCGCGATGGGAAAACACGACTAACGAGCGCGTTCTTGATGAAGCGCGCGCCGCCATGCGCCGCTCGTGGGCGCGGGAATGCCTCGGAGCCGCCGTGGTCGCCCGCATGCGCGACGACGAGATCGCCGCGCGCATGGCGGACGGAACCATCCCGCCGCTGCTGGCGTTTCACGATCCCTTTGCCGGCGGCGGTTCGTTGCCGTTGGAAGCGCAGCGGCTCGGCCTCGTCGCCTACGCCAGCGACCTCAACCCGGTGGCGGCGCTGATCAACAAGGCGATGATCGAGATTCCGCCGCGCTTTGCCGGATTGCCGCCGGTGAATCCGGCGGCGCGGGCCGACCGCCAGCTCTTTGCGCGCGAATGGCGCGGCGCGCACGGGCTGGCCGAGGATGTGCGCTATTACGGGGAGTGGATGCGCGCTGAAGCGCAGCGGCGGATCGGGCATCTCTATCCGCCGGTTGTTGTGACGCCGGAGCTGGCGGCGGACCGGCCCGACCTGCAGCCGCTGATTGGCCAACGGCTCACGGTCATCGCCTGGCTGTGGGCGCGCACGGTCAAAAGCCCCAACCCCGCCTTCGCCGGCGTTGATGTGCCGCTGGCCTCGACCTTTGTGCTGTCGAGCAAGCCGGGTAAAGAGGCGTACGTGGACCTGGACCTGGGAGCGCGGGCTTCTAGCCCGCAGGGTTGTAGTGCAGGCGAGACGCCTGCGCTCCCAGGGACGCCTGCGCTTCCGGGGACGCCTGCGCTCCCGGATTACCGCTTCACCGTCAAAGTCGCCGGCAACCCCGACTTCGACCGCGCCGCGTATGAGCGGGCGAAGAACGGCACAAAACTCGCGCGCGGGGCGAACTTTCAGTGTGTGCTGTCTGGGGCCGTTATTAATGACCCATACATCAAAGCCGAGAGCATGGCCGGACGGATGGGGGCGCGCCTGATGGCGATCGTTGCCGAAGGACCGCGTGGCCGCCTCTACCTGCCGCCGACGCCGGAGCATGAAGCGATTGCCCGCAGCGCGCAGCCGGAATGGAAGCCGGACACGCCGTTGCACGGCAAGGCTCGTGATCAGATGCCATTGTACGGCATGGAGACGTTCGCCGACCTCTTCACCCCGCGCCAGCTCGCGGCGCTGACGACGTTCGCCGACCTGGTCGGCGCGGCGATAGAGCGGGTGAAGGCTGATTACCTGGGCGCGCAAGCATCCCTGGGCGCGCAAGCATCCCTGGGAGCGCAGGCGTCCCTGGGAGCGCAGGCGTCCCGCCTGCATGAAGCGTCCCACGACGAACCCACCTGGCGCTCGCGCGGCTACCTCCCCCACTGGGAAGCTGGCGAACGCCCACAGCACATTATCTTCCGCCTTCACGACAGCCTGCCGACCCACGTTCTCGAACAATGGACGACGGAACTTGCCGCGCTACCCGACGATCAGCGCGATGTCGAGCGGCGCAAGCGCATCGAAGCCTACCTTGACGCCGGCTATGGCGCTGCGTGGCTGCGCGATCCACGGCTGGCCGAAATTGTCGAATCCGCCTTGCTCCACTTTGACGGCGAACGCTACCGGCTGCATGCCTGGTGCATAATGCCCAATCACGTCCACGTCGTTGTCACGCCCATGAACGGGTTCACGCTCTCGTCGCTGCTCCATACGTGGAAATCCTTCACCGCAAAGGAGTGCAACCGCGCGCTTGGGCGTGAGGGGGAGTTTTGGATGAAGGAGTACTTTGACCGGCTGATCCGTAACGCGGAGCACTTCCGGCGCGCTGTCGCGTACGTGGAAGAGAACCCGGTGAAGGCAGGGTTGTGTGCGCAACCGGAAGCGTGGCGGTTTAGCAGCGCGTGGCATGGGACAAGGGCGGAAGGGCAGGCGGGACGCCTGCGCTCCCAGGGGCGCCTCAGGGGCGCCTGCGCTCCTTGGAAGATGACGACATTCCCCTCCGCGACGGCGGCTGCGGCGCGACGGCGTATGCCGAGGCGGTCGGGGTGTACTTGGCGTTTGCGGTTGACCGAATGGCGATGACGGGGAACAGTCTTGTGCGGTGGAACGGAGTTGGTGAAAAGGCACAGCATTGCTTTGGTCGCCAGGCGCTCCCAATGATTTGGGATTTTGCCGAGCCAAACTTCCTTGGGAAAGCGACTGGCAGTATCGATGCCGCAATCTTTTACTCCTGCGATCCGCTTAACTGGATGCCAGCAATCGTTTCGGGTTCAAGCAAACAGGAAGATGCAGCCACCCTGTCAAGTTCTTATTTGAGGATCATCTCCACCGATCCGCCGTACTATGACAACATCGGCTACGCCGACCTGTCGGACTTCTTCTACGTCTGGCTGCGCCGCGCCTTGAAGCCGGTCTTCCCCAACCTGTTCGCCACCGTCGCCGTTCCCAAGGCTGAGGAGTTGGTGGCGACGCCGTACCGCCACGGCAGTAAACAAGCGGCGGAGCGGTTCTTCATGGAGGGGATGACGAAGGCGTTACAGAACCTCGCTGCGCAGGCGCATCCGGCGTTTCCGGTCACGATCTACTACGCCTATAAGCAACGCGAAAACCTGGGAGACCTGGGAGACCTGGGAGCGCGGGCTTCCAGCCCGCGCTCCCAGGGACAGAGACGCCCGCGCTCCCAGAGACGCCCGCGCTCCCAGGGATTTCCAGCACCGGCTGGGAAACCTTCCTCGAAGCGGTCATCCGCGCCGGCTTCGCCATCACCGGCACGTGGCCCATGCGCACCGAACTCGGTAATCGGCAGAACGCGATGGAGACCAACGCCCTTGCCTCAAGCATCGTGCTGGTCTGCCGGCCACGCCCAGCTACCGCCCCGATTGCCACCCGCCGCGAGTTCATTGCTGCGCTGAAGGCCGAGCTGCCGCGCGCGCTTGCCGAGTTGCAGCAGGCCAACGTTGCGCCGGTGGACCTCGCCCAAGCCGCCATCGGTCCCGGCATGGCGGTCTTCTCGCGCTTCGCCGCCGTGCACGACGCGACCGGTCGGGCGATGCCGGTGCGCGAGGCGTTGGCGCTGATCAATCAGACGCTCGATGAGACGCTGGCCGAGCAAGAAGGGGATTTCGACGCCGAAACGCGCTGGGCGCTGGCATGGTTCGCGCAGCACGGCTTCGCCGAGGGTGATTTCGGCGCGGCCGAGACGCTCTCGAAAGCCAAGAATACCAGCGTGGAAGGGATGGTCAGCGCCGGCATCGTGGAGTCGAAGCGCGGCAAGGCGCGGCTGCTGGCCGCATCGGAGCTGCCCGCCGATTGGAACCCGGCGACTGATCCACGGCTCACCGTTTGGGAAATGACCCACCACCTCATCCGCGCGCTCAATACCGGCGGCGAGCAGGCGGCAGCGGCCCTGGTCGCTAGGCTCGGCAGTCGGGCCGATATTGCCCGCGAGCTGGCCTACCGGCTGTATAGCATCTGCGAGCGCAAGCAGCGGTCCGCCGAGGCGCTGGCGTATAACGGGTTGGTGCAGAGCTGGTCGGAAGTTGTGCGGTTGGCGGCTGAAACGTCGGCCGTGCGCAGCGAACAGACAACCTTTCTGATCTGATGGAGGCATCCTGTATGGCACTGACGAATCACGAACGAGTCGGGAAGGGGCTGGAGCTGTTGCGGGCCGGCTTGGCGCCCTTTGTTGACCGCGAGGTTGAAGCGGCGCTGCGTGCCGGACGGATCACCCGCGACTCGCTGCAACGCTTTCTCGACGATCCGCAGCTCGGCAAGAAGCCGCTGGCTGAATGGGACGCCAGCGGTCTGCTGCGCCTGATGTGGGACCTGTGGAATGATGTCTTCCGCCAGACCCTTGGCTTCAGCGAGCGGAGTCTGGTCAGTGAGCTGCGCGAGTGGCGCAACAAGTGGGCGCATCAGGCGACGTTTTCGAGCCGCGACGCCGAACGCGCGCTCGATTCGATGGCGCGCTTGCTCACCGCCATTTCCGCGCCGGAAGCCAACGAAATTGACCGCCTGCTGCTGGAGTCGCGCCGGATTACGTTCGAGGAACAGGTGCGCGGCGAGAAGCGCAAAGCCGGCGGCTCGCTGATCGAGGCCGCCGCCACCGGCACGCTCAAGCCGTGGCGCGAGGTCGTCACCCCGCATCCCGACGTGGCCAGCGGCCGCTATCAACAGGCCGAGTTCGCCGCTGACCTCTGGCAGGTGCATCTTGGCCAGGGCAGCGACGAATACCGCGATCCGGCCGAGTTTTTCCGCCGCACCTACCTCACTGCCAGTCTCAAGCGGCTGCTCATCGGCGCGGTGCAGCGCCTGTCGGGGCAGGGCGGCGATCCGGTGGTGCAACTCCAGACCAATTTCGGCGGCGGCAAAACGCACTCGATGCTGGCGCTCTACCATCTTTTTTCCGGCGCATCGCCGAGCGCGCTGGTCGGGATTGACGCGCTGCTGGCCGAAGCCGGCGTCCAACAGCTCCCCACAGTGCGGCGGGTGGTGTTGGTCGGCAACAAAATCTCGCCCGGCAATCCCTCGCGTAAGCCGGACGGCACGGTCGCGCGCGCGCTGTGGGGCGAATTGGCGTGGCAGTTGGGCGGACCGGCGGCGTATGCCCGCATCGCGCAGGATGATGAACGGGCAACCAACCCCGGCGATACGCTGCGCGCGCTCTTCAACGAATACGGCCCCTGCCTCGTCCTGATCGATGAGTGGGTCGCGTATGCGCACCAATTGCACGACCGCAACGATCTCCCCGGCGGCAGCTTCGAGACGCAGTTTACCTTCGCCCAGGCGCTCACCGAGTCGGCCAAACTGGCCGACCGGTGTCTGCTGGTCATCTCGTTGCCGGCGTCGGACACCCAGGCCGACGATGTGGAGGTCGGCGGGCTGCGCGGGCGCGAAGCGCTTGATCGGCTGCGCAACGTCGTGGGGCGCGTCGAGTCGTCGTGGCGACCGGCCAGCGCCGAGGAAGGGTTCGAGATCGTGCGCCGACGGTTGTTCCAGCCGATCACCGATCCGGAGGCGTTCAAGCAGCGCGATGTGACCGCCCGCGCCTTCGCTGACTTCTACCGCGCGCACAGCGCCGAGTTCCCGCCCGAATGCAAAACTGGCGAGTATGAACAGCGGATCAAAGCGGCCTACCCGATCCACCCGGAAATCTTCGACCGCCTCTACGCCGATTGGTCGACCCTGCTCAAGTTCCAGCGCACGCGCGGCGTGCTGCGCCTGATGGCGGCGGTGATTCATAGCCTGTGGGAGAGCGGCGACCGCAGTCCGCTGATCCTTCCGGCAACCATCCCGATGGACGACGCGCGAGTGCAGTTTGAGCTGACGCGCTACCTCTCGGACAACTGGACGCCGATTATCGAAAAGGATGTGGATGGTCCGAACGCGCTCCCGCTCACGATCGACGCCGAGCAGCCAAGCCTCGGCAAGTTCAGCGCCACACGGCGAGTGGCGCGGACGATCTATCTCGGTTCGGCGCCGACGGCCGGGACAGCCAACCGCGGGCTGGAAGACCGGCGCATCAAGCTCGGCAGCGTGATGCCGGGCGAGACGCCGGCGACGTTCGGCGACGCGCTGCGGCGGCTGGCGGCGACGGCGACCTACCTCTATCAAGATGGCGCCCGCTACTGGTACGCCACCCAGCCGACCGTCACGCGGCTGGCGGACGATCGCGCCGAGCAACTGAAACGCAATCCCGACGCCGTCGCCCATGAGATGGAACAGCGGCTGCGCGACGCGCTGCGCGATCGCGGCGGGTTTTCACGCATTCACCTGTTGCCGCGCACCGCCGCCGATGTGCCCGATGATCGCGATGCGCGGCTGGTCGTGCTTGCTCCCGAACAGTCGTACCGCAAAGGATCGGTCGGCGGCAGCGCCGCTGAAGAAGCCGCGCGCCTGATCCTCGAATCACGCGGCTCAGCCCCACGCCTGTACCGCAACGCGCTCGTGTTCCTCGCCGCCGATGCCATGCGATTGCACGATCTTGAGGAGGCCGTCCGTCAATTCCTGGCGTGGCAATCCATTCTTGCCGAGAAAGAGAACTTGAACCTCGATCCGCATCAGGCGCGACGGGCAGAGACGCAGAAACAAAGCGCGGAGAGTACGGTGATGACGCGCCTGCCCGAAACGTACCAGTGGCTTCTCGTCCCGCAGCAAGAAACGCCGCAGTCGCCGATCACCTTCGAGGCCATCCGTCTTTCGGGGAACGAGCCGCTGGCCGTGCGCGCCGGCAAGAAACTCCGCAGCGATGAATTGCTGGTGACATCACTTGGCGCAACGATGCTGCGCCGGTATCTTGACCAGGTTCCGCTGTGGCGCGGCGATCACGTCTCCGTGCGGCAACTGGTCGAGGACTTTGCAAGCTACCTGTACTTGCCGCGTCTTGCCGGTCCTGACGTGCTGGTGCGCGCCATCCAGGAAGGAGTCGGACTCTTCACATGGGAGACCGAGACCTTTGCCTACGCCGAGGGGTACGACGAGGCGACGGGTCGGTATCAGGGGCTGCGCGGCGGACAATCGGCGACCATCACTGCCGACAGCGCCGGTCTGCTCGTCAAGCCGGACGTGGCGCGACAACAGATGGCGGCGGCGGCAATGGTCGCTGCGGCGTCTCCTGCATCGCCGGCAGTGAGCATCTTTGGGACGACTGGAACCGATGCGTATCGCTCCATCACGCCGGCAGTCCTTGCGGACGCTCCTGCGCCGCCGACCGTCCAACCGGCGATGCCGCGCCGCTTTTATGGTTCCGTCCCCCTCGACCCAGCCCGTGTTGGTCGTGATGCCGGGCGCATCGCCGAAGAGGTGATCGCGCATCTGGTCAGCGAGCCGGATGCAGCAGTGAAGGTTACGCTCGACATCGAAGCCCGTCTCCCCAACGGGGCGAGCGAGCGGATCGTGCGCGTTGTGACCGAGAACTGTCGGGCGTTGAAGTTTACCGATCACGGGTTTGAGACCGAGTAGCCGGCGCCCTGGGATAAAGAGCCGATTGAGATTTAGTGAAAATTAGTGTAATATAGAGCATGCAGCCCTGCTCTGATACCAATGGCGGCGCAGCGTCTATCTCCGCCTTGTAAGGCTTCCAGATGCGTTCCAAGACCGACATTCCGGGCATGGATCGCCCAATCGAAGAATATGTCGAGCGTTGGCGCCGTCGCCAGGCTGGTGCAGGCGAACGCAACCGGCGACTGGCGCAGCAGGCGCGGCATGACGCCGAACGCATCGCAGCCATGCTGCGTGCGAAGTTCGACGCCACTCGCGTCGTGCTCTTTGGTTCACTGGTCACCGACCGCTTCGCCGCCAACTCCGATATCGATCTGGCAGTGGATGGTCTTGCGCCTGCTGACGACGTCCGTGCGCTGGCAGAAGCCGGCAAACTGCCAGTCGATCTGAAACCGCTTGGTGAACTGTTTCCACGCGTTCGCAATCGTGTGCTGGCGACAGGGGAAGAACTGTGACGATGCAAGCGATGTCACCAGAACGGTTATGCAGCGTGGCAGCCGATATATCCACAGCACTCGAGCGGTTACAACGTCTGTCAGAAGATATTGCATGTGTACACGCAGAAATCGCGCGCGATCCAGGGCACGCCAGGCTGTTCTACGAAAATCTCGCGCTCAAGCTGCTTTCAGACGGTAGCCGCAGAACTGAATGGCGCGCCGCCGGGCGATGCGCTGAGCGAGTCGAAGCGCGGCTTCGACCAGCATCGGCGGTTGCTCAAGCGTATGGGCGTAGCCTGGGGCGACCGTCCCGCCGTCCTGTCCGGCGACAGCATTGATGGTCTGCGCGAATTCCTGGCGTTTCGCCACGTTGTGAGAAATCTCTACGGTTTCGAGATCGACGAAGAGCGGATTGAACGCCTGATTGCACGCTATCCGGTTGACTGAAGTCAGGTCGCCGCCGATTGCCGGCAATTCGTCGCCTGGTTGGAGATGCTCGCTGACCGGTTATCCGCAAACTGAGGTTGCACCACTGCTCCGCACTGTTCGTTTGTCGGGTTCATAGCGCCATAGAACGCATGTTGTCCGCCGTGGTTGTCTGTGCTTATCGGTGAATATCGAGGCTTCAGGCTCGTTGTGTGTGGAAAAATCATAGGAGGGAATGATGCCGCGAGTGATCGTGTTCGATGTGAACGAGACGTTGTTGGACATGCGCGCGCTCGATCCGCTGTTTACGCGGATGTTCGGAGCTGCAAGCGCGCGCCAGGCATGGTTCAACCAGGCACTTCAGTCGGCGTTTGTGACCACCATTACCGGAGAGTATGTGAACTTTACGAAGATCTGGACGACGGCGCTGGAAATGACGGCTGCGCGGTATGGAACGCCGCTGTCGGCGGATGACTGCACCGCCGTGCTCGATGGCATGCGCACCTTGCCCCCCCACGCCGATGTTCCGGCGGCGCTGGAGCGTCTGCGCTCAGCCGGTTTGCGGCTTGCGGCCTTGACGAACTCGACCGAGGAAGTGGCGATGATGCAGTTGAGCAATGCGGGTCTTGCTCGTTTCTTTGAGAATATCTTTTCCGCCGACATCGTGCGGCGTTTGAAACCGGCGCCGGAACCCTACGAATATGCCGCAGTTCGCCTCAATGTGCCGATTGGGCGCATCCGCATGGTGGCGGCGCACGCCTGGGATATTGCCGGAGCATCGCGCGCCGGGTGCGCCATCGCCTTCCTTGCGCGTCCGGGCATGGTGCTCGATCCGCTCATGCCACGCCCCGACATCATTGGCACCGATATGGCGGAAGTGGTCGATCAAATCCTGGCGACCGAGCGCCCATCATAACGTTGGATGCCCCTCCCGCAGGCTGGCGAAATACGAATGTTCGGTCCGCAAGCGCCTATCTGGAAAAGCTGGTTGGGCAGGCGCAGGCAATGCCTGCGCCTGCCCGGTCGCACTTCAGGCGGCGATTTTTCGGATAGGCTCGTAGTCCAGCACCCGCGCCCTCTTTGAGGTGTTGCGGCATCAGACGCCTTACTCTTCCATCTGCCGCACGCGCTGCGCCAGTGGATCGTC
>NZ_JBYNRX010000010.1:0-13674 GCF_057785375.1 Roseiflexus sp. | reverse complement strand
CCCTCATCCCCCCTGCCCCCTTCTCCCGCCGGGGGAGGGGAGGCCGGTTGCCCCTCATCCCCCCGGCCCCCTTCTCCCACCGGGGGGAGAAGGGGGAGTTGAGGCGCCCACGGGGGGCGCCCCTACTCATCCATTCCGCTTGAGCCTGCCCGTCGCCTTGGCGTAGCGCTCGGCGCGCATGAATGCCATCAGCCCGGTCGGGATCGTCAGCAGCCCGGTGAGGAGCAGCGGCAGGATGCGCCCCGACCAGAGCGCCCCGGTGCTTGCACCGTCGAGCAGCGCCGCGCGAATCCCGTCGAGCATGTAGGTGGCCGGCGAGATGTACGCCAGCGGCTGCAACCATTCCGGCAACACGCTGATCGGATAGTAGACGCCGCTGACGAGCAGCACCATCGCTTTGATGATGTTCGTCATCTGCAACCCTTTTTCCGGCGACAGGAGCGGCAGAATGGCGGCGAACATGCCAAGCCCGATGAAACTGGTGCTGCCGGCGATCAGAACGACCAGCATTGCGCCGAAGTCCGCGCGGGTCAGATCGATGCGGAAGAAGGCTGCGACAACCGCCAGGATGATCGCGGTATGCACCAGCGCAAACAGAATGGCGAACGCCGCCTGCCCGAACAGGTGCGTCAGGCGCGAAATCGGCGCCATGAAGGTGTACTCGATCGTTCCTTCCCAGCGTTCCCACTGGATCGACTCGCTGATCAGGTCGAACACCACCGACAGATAGTGCCACACCAGGGTTCCAACGAGCAGGAACAGAATGAAGATGTTCACCTGCTCCGGCGCAATGGCGACCCCCGTGATCTCGCCCGATGCCCGCCCGATGAATGTGATCGACAGGGCGTTGACAATCGAGTATGCCAGCCAGACCAGTTCCCACGCCCAGTAGCGTTTGATCAGGTTGGCGTTCCGTTCGATAAAGGCGTATGCGCCGCGCAATTCGCGCCCAAGGGCGCCGCCGCGACGCTCTGAAAACGTCGTCATAGGTCAACTCGCTATCTGCTGAACCAGATGGGTCAGGTTCGATGGACCGAACTCATCGCGCGTAATTTCCATCAAGATATCGTCGTAGCGCCGACCATCGAAGCGGATGCCGCCGCGCAGCCTGCCCGCCTCACGAAACCCGGCTTTGAGGTACGCCTGATGCGCGCGCTGGTTGCATCCCAAAACCCACAGGTAGACCGAGTAGAGGTTCAGAAAGGCAAATCCATAGGCGCACATCAACCGCACCGCCTCGCTCCCATACCCTTTGCCCCAGGCTTCTTTGTCGCCGATGGCGATCCCCAACGCGGCGCGCTGGCGGCGCTGATCGATGTTCGTCAGGCTGACCGTGCCGATCAATCGTTGCCCGTCGCGCACGATGATCGCAAACGTTTTGCTATCGCGGTCGCGCACGGTGCGCTCGTACCACTCCTCCTCCTGTTCCTGCGTATACGCCATCCCCGGTTGCCCCAGGTACACGGTCAGTTCCAGGTCGCTGAACCAGCGCGCGAAGAGCGGCAGGTCGCTGCGTTGCAGCACGCTCAGAAAGATTCGATTCCCTGGCACGACTGCGGGTCGCCAGTCAGCGGTCTGATCGGTTTCCATCACATTTCTCCTGATCCATTACTCTCCCTCGAACAACCGCACATAACTGTCGTAGCGCTCTGGTGTGATCTCGCCGCGCGCCAGCGCTGCACGCACCGCGCATTCCGGCTCGTGGATGTGGGTGCACCCGGCGAAGTAGCACCCGCCCAGGTAGGGACGAAACTCACGGAAGCAGCGCGCCAGTTCGTCCTTCGGGAAGCGCCACAGTCCCAGTTCACGAATGCCCGGCGTATCCGCCAGATACCCGCCGCCCGGCAGATCGAGCGGGATCAGTTCGGCGACGCGCGTTGTGTGTCGCCCTTTGTTCAGCGCAGCGCTGACGGCGCCGACTTTCAGCCCCAACCCTGGTTGCACCGCGTTGAACAGACTGCTCTTCCCGACTCCCGACCGTCCGGTGACGACGCTGATGCGCCCTGCCAGGCGCTCGCGCAGCGCGTCGATGCCGAAGCCGGTCACCGCGCTGGTGTAGAGCACCGGGTACTCCAGTCGCTCATACGGCGCAAACATGCGGCGGGCTTCTGCTTCGCCCACAAGATCGACCTTGTTTGCGACGATGACCGCGTCCAGATCACTCGTCTCGGTCAGCGCCAGGTAGCGGTCGAGCATACGCGGCGAGAACTCCGGGCTGGCGCAGGAAAAGACGAGCAACGCCTGATCGATGTTTGCCGCCAGTACATCCTCCTTCCAGACCCCCTTCGATGCCGGGGCGCGCCGTGCCAGTTTCGTGCGACGCGGCAGCACCGCCTCGATGACGCCGTGCTCCGGCATCGTCGGCGTGACTTCGACAAGATCGCCGATGACGGCGAGATCGGTGGACTGCCGCTCCTTCTTCAGGCGACCGCGCAGCGTACAAACCAGGATGCCCTGATCGGTCTCGACGCGGAAGAAGCCGCTCTGCGCGCGCAGCACTCGACCGGTCAATCGCCCGGTCTCCGGTTGATCGCCGTGCGCCTGCTCGCGCGCAGTCGCTGTCGCCTGTCGCCTAGTTCCCATACCCGCTCTCGAAATCGCCCGACGGCTCGAAATCATCGTCGAGGCTCTTGCCGGTCAACGCCATGAAGACGTCCTCCATCGTTGGAGCGCCATTTTTGCCGATGCGGGGACCGATGGCGTCCTTCAAGCCCTGCGGCGTATCGAGCGCCACGATCCGCCCGTTGTCAATAATCGCAATCCGATCGCACAGCCGGTCGGCTTCGTCCATGTCGTGCGTGGTGAGAAATACCGTTGTATCGTGCTCCTCGCGCATGCGCAGAATGAAGCGCTGCACATCGTGCTTCGAGCGCGGGTCAAGCCCGGTGGTCGGCTCGTCGAGCAGCAGCAGCACCGGCGAGGTGAGCAGGCCGCGCGCAATTGCGACCTTTTGCTGCATCCCGCGCGACATGTGCTCAAGCGGCTCGTAGAGGCGCTTCTCACTCAAGCCGAGGCTGCGCAGAATCTCAACCGAGCGCTGCCGCGCATAGGGACCGGGCAGGTCGTAGAGGCGCGCCGCATACATCAGGTTCTCCAGCGCCGAGAGTTTCTTGAAGAACGATGCCTCGACGCTGACGCGATTGATCAACCGGCGCACGGTGCGCTCCTCACGCTGCACATCGTACCCGAAGACGCGGATGTCGCCATCGTCGGGGACGAGGAGCGTCGAGATCAGTCGGATGAGCGTTGATTTGCCAGACCCATTCGCGCCGAGAAGACCAAAAATCTCGCCGCGCTGCACCATGAGCGAAATATGGTCCACTGCCACCGTCATCTCTGGCGGTTTGTGCGCGCCGCGTTTCCAGAACGGCTGCGCCTGCGTCGCTTCGCGCCCGAAGCGCTTCAATGCGTCGCGCACCTCGAGCGCGACATCGGTGTGCGCAGCCATGCGCTGAATCTCCGGCGACGATAGTGTTTGCCCTGCAACCACGATTTTGCTCCTGATTTATTCATCGCCTGTCGTAATGCGCACTTCCAGAAAGCGCGCTCCCAGCGTCGTAAAAGCGTACTCGATCAAACGATCGAACAGGCTTCCCTGATGTTCCACATCGTCGGGCGCGACCTCCACCTGGACGCTCTGCCGGTCGGTATCCGACGGCGGCGACAGCAGGCGGATGATCGTCCCGTCTCGTTCCTGGATCAACACCGCTTTTCTCCCTTCCTCAACGACCGTCTCTCTGGTATAGCACATGGGTTCGACATGTACGGTCACTTCCGGTCATCGGTGCTGCTGAGTGGAACCGCGGCGGGTCGCGGGCGCAAAAAGACCGCGGGTTCCACCGACATGCCCGCGGCCTGATTGCAAGAATCAAAGAGCCGTGGACGTCGTTCGCCTGTCGCCCACGGCCCGGTTGCTCAGATTGTATGGCGTTTCAACGCTTGAGCCTCTGGAAAGTGGGCGCATGGCGACCATCAGCAGCGTACTGCGGAATACCGCGTACTCGATCGCTCATGGTGAGCATGTGAATGCTGAGTGTCATCGTCATGATCGCCTTTCTTCCGGTCATGTCTGCGTGGGCAGGTTCACCCACGGAGGAGAGCATAGCACGAAGCGGCAGGGTTGTCAAGCGTGAGATTGGGTTGTGATAGCACACGGATTGGCGCAGATCGGGACGGATGCTCACGGCTGCCCGTCACCAGCGCGCCGCGCCCGGTCGTCCCCGGCAGGCGCCACGCGCGGGCGTGAACGCCGCGAGTCTGCCGATAATCCCATTGAGCGCCGCCGCAGGCGCCACGCGCGGGCGTGAACGCCGCGAGCCTGCCGATAATCCCATTGAGCGCCGCCGCAGGCGCCACGCGCGGGCGTGAACGCCCGCGCTGAGCGAACGAAGCCCCGCTGGCGCGGGGCTGCACGCCGCAGATGGACGCGGATCGGGACGGATGCCCACCGCTTCCCGTCACCAGCGAGCCGCGCCCGGTCGTCCCCGGCAGGCGCCACGCGCGCGCGTTCACGCCCGCGCTGAGCGAACGAAGCCCCGCTGGCGCGGGGCTGCACGCCGCAGATGGACGCGGATCGGGACGGATGCCCACCGCTTCCCGTCAACAGCGAACCGCGCCCGGTCGTTGCACCCGTGGAAATCCGCGTCCTATTTCTCCAGCATCCCGTCACAACGACGCCAGCAGCGGTTTGTCGGCGTCGTGCGGCGCGCGCAGTTTCAGGCGGATCAATCCCTGGGCGAATGCCGCGTCAATCGGCGTATCCTCGTTTGCGGCGAGCGCCTCGTAAAATCCTTCGACGAAGGCAATGGCAGCGTCGGCGCTGACCTGCCCGCGCATGGCGATCAGGCGGGGTTCGCCGCCACCAGTGGCGCTCGCGGCGAAGGCGGAGTCGCAGGCGCTGAGGAGCACGCAGCGCAGACCAGGCGCGTGCCGCGCCATCTCCGCCAGCAGCGAGTAGGGGAGCATCCAGCCGCGCCCGCCCTCGCCGTCGTCGAGCAGCACGCCAGAGGCGACGCCATGGGCGAAGAGGTGCAGGTAGCGTGGGCGAGAGCGCAGCAACGCGCGTTGCACGTCCTCCGGCGTCGCCAGCGGCAGAATCTCAATGCGAAAGCGGTCGTCGGGGTAGGGCGCCAGCGCATCGCGCAACGCGCGCGCATCGCGTTCCCAGCGCAGCGGCGCGCTGCCAGGAGGGGAGGCGTAGACCGCCAGCACCGTCGCCGGTTCGGGGCGCGCAGCAGGGACCGGCGCTGGCGCATTGACGACCGTGGCGTTGCCGCCGCCTTCGGCGTGCGCCGAGCCGATGTAGGTGCGGCGGGCTTGTGACGGCGGCGCCGTGGCGTTGACGCCCTGATTTTCTGCGCGCGCATCGCCGCCGCCTTCGGCGTGCGCCGAGTTCTGGTAAAGCCATGTCTCGTCGGGTGGATTGGGGGTAGCGGGCATGACTCGTCTCCTTTCATTTACCCGTCCGGCGGCTCAAGCCGCGGGCTGCGGGTGTGACGCCCGCCGATGTTGGCTGAGCCTGTCGAAGCCAGCGTCGGCGGCTCCGCTTTCCGGCGGCTCAAGCCGCAGGCTGCGGGTGTGACGCCCGCCGACGTTGGCTGAGCCTGTCGAAGCCAGCGTCGGCGGCTCCACGTTCTTGATGATCCAGGTTGTGGTTGATCGCTCCATTACGCGCGCCTCAACTTACCCGCCCGGCGTCTAGAGCCTGTTATGCACTTTCGAGCATAACGGTAATGAACCGCTTCAGCATGAGCATCGCAAAGGCCAGAACATGCAATCCCGCCAAGGTCTCCGGCAACCGCTCATCATCGCGCGCCAGCCGGCGAAAGCGCGCCATCCAGGCGAAGCCTCGCTCAACGACCCAGCGGCGCGGCAGCAGCACGAAGCCGCGTTTGGCTTCCGCCAGTTCAACGACCTCCAGCCGGATGCCGTGGGCGTGGGCGTCGGCCGCCGGTGGTTCCCCCGTATCGCCCTGATCGACGAACGCCACGCTTCGACGCTTCGGCTGGCTCAGCGCAAGCAGGCTCAGCGCGCCGCTTCGACCGACTCGCCGGTGACGGCTTGGACCTGTTCCGCCAACGCGGCGACCTGCGCGCGTTCCCGTTCGTTGGCGGGCGTGACGACCACGGCCAGCAACTGACCCAGCGGATCAACCGCCACGTGGACCTTGCCGCCCTCCCTTTCTCCCCCCCGCATGCGGGGGGGAGAAAGGGAGGGCGTTGATGCCCGTCATAGCCGGCGCGCGCTGCGCCCCCCCTGCGGGGAGGGGCAGGGGGGGCGATTGCATCGTGCGCGCGTCAACGATCACCACGCGCGGCGCAGGCGCGCGCCCCCCCCTTTCCCCCCTGCGGGGGGGGCAGGGGGGGCACGCGCAGATCGTGGACGAGCGTCGCAAAGACCCCGGCCTTCAGCCGAAGGCCCACTCCTCGTCGCTCACATCGCTTGGATAGGGTTTACGTGTCATACTGAAATCATACCACGTTTATCTCTGAAGTGCATAACAGGCTCTAGACGCCCGATTGAGTTCTTCAGCTACTTCCTGCGGGATCACGACGCTTGTCGTCAGGCGCAGCAACAAATCCACCTGCCCCACGCGCGCCAGCGCTATGACGGGGGAAGCGTTAATGACCCATCGCTCAGTGATCAGAGACTTCTGAGACGATTTCATCAGCACTATATTGGAATGCGGAAACCTTGAACCGGTTCAGTGCGTCGATAAACCCGGTGCGCGAAAGACCGGCAATTTCAGCGGCCTTGCTTTGCGAAATAAGTCCATTTTCATACCACTTCACTGCAGCCGCGATGCGCATTTCTTGTACAAATCCCTCTGGATCTTTGCGTAGAGCAGAGAATATACTGCGCGGCAATTCAAATGACACACGAACAGTTTCCATTATAACCTCCAGCATCGCTATCCCAACAAACGCGGATACAGCATCAGTCAGTCATCAACGTGTTTCGCCAGGGTTAGCGACGAGATCTATTCCTGCATACTGCATTGTACATCAAGCAGTTCTACTTTGCCGCTTATTGCAACCGGAACGGCATACATCATCCCTACCCCGGCACCCGCGAGTCCTGCTTCTGGCGTGTCTGGCGGTTCCATCCGAGGCGGCGCAGCAGCGGGTTCGCGCCGGTCTGCGCATGATCGATGACGCTCAACAGGACAAACCCAATGACCGCGATTGCCAGCGCCAGCCAGAACTCCGAAGCTGCCATATCGGGCAGAATGTTGCGCTCTCGGATTGGCACAGGCTTTCCATGGCGATCCAGCATGGTCTCGACCACTTCCTTCCAGGGCCAGATTTTGCGCAGCGATCCGGCCATGAAGCCCATGAGCACAGCAACGGTGGCATTATGGTAATGCCGGAGCAGCCAGCTCAACAGGCGCACGAAACCCAGAAGCCCTGCCACTGCCCCCAGCGCGACCGGGACAATCGCCAGCAGGTTCAGATCTGCCACGGCGTCGAGCACGTAGGCGTACTGACCCAGGATGAGCAAAATGAACGACCCTGAGATGCCGGGCAGGATCATTGCCATAATTGCCACGGCGCCGCTGAAAAAGAGCGTAACCGGATCGTGCGGCATCGTCAGGGGGACCAATCCCACAATGAGATAGCCAGCCGCAGTGCCCCCTGCCAGGGCTGCCGCAGCGCCGGGATTCCAGCGCACAGTTGCGCCTACGGCAATAATGGATGCGATGATGAGACCGAAAAAGAAGGCAAAGAGGTACACCGGTTGGTTTTCCAGCAGGTAGCGCATCACGCGCGCCATAGCGAGCACCGCCGTACCGATGCCCGCCACCAGGGGGATGAGGAAACCCCAGGGGATGCTGGTCAGCGCCGCGCGCCAGCGCCTCTGACCGAGCAGACGGAGCAACTGCACGTTGAATGACTTGATGGCAGACAGCAGGTACTCGTAGATTCCCAGGATGAACGCCATCGTTCCGCCCGATACGCCGGGTATCAGGTCGGCAATGCCCATTGCGATGCCGGTAAAAAAGAGGCGAAGCGCCGAAAACGAGCGATTTGCGGTTTCCGGTATGTGCATGGTCCAGGCTCCGTGTGCAGGCAAACAAAAACGGGCGTCCCACCATGGGACGCTGGCGCGAGTATACCCTACGCATGGCGCGGCGTCAATACAGATGACCGTCGCCGCCGGGTCAGGCGGTGCAGCGGCGGGGGCAGGTTCAGCGCGCCGGACACCGTTCCGCGCACACGCACCAGCGCGTGGGTGGCGGTCATCTGGAGCAAGCGGCGCAGAGGCGGGGGATGCGCCAGCGCGCGGGGTGGCGTTCGGCGTGCGCCGCAGGTCATCGCATACATAACCGTCACCCAAGGACGAGCGCAGCGACCGGGTCGACGACCGGCGCGCCGGACACTGTTCCGCGCACACGCACCAGCGCGAGGGTGACGGTCATCACGGGGGCGGGCGGATCTGGCGAAACTCCCTACTCCCTACTCCTCACTCCCCACTCGCATAATCTCGCCTGCGACGCGCCTCTCTGCGATCAGAACGTTCGGCGCGCGTCATGCCAGTCATACGCGGCGTGTGCATCGGTCGCGCGCCCGTGTCGTTGCCGCGCAGCGGATGACGGCGGCGCGGTGCAGCGTCAGCGTGCGACTCATGATGGCGGGGCTGGACAGCGTCGGGTCGGGTTTCGTGCGCTGGCGCGGCCGCGTTGTAGTCGAACCCCGGAACAGTTTCTCGCTTCAACGGCTCACCGATCAACCGTTCGATGGCGCGCACCATTGCGGTGTCACCGCGCGTCACGAGGGTGAAGGCGTCGCCAGTGCGCGCAGCGCGCCCGGTGCGTCCGATGCGATGGGTATAGGCCTCGGCGGTCTGCGGCATGTCGTAGTTGATCACGTGCGAGATGTGCGCTACATCGATCCCGCGCGCCGCAATGTCGGTCGCCGTCAGAATCTGATACCGGCCGCTGCGGAAGCCGTCGAGCGCCGCCTGACGGCGGTTCTGTGACAGATTGCCATGCAACGACGTTGCGCGATACCCCAGCCGCGCCAGCGTGTCGCCGAGGCGCTGCGCGCGATGCTTTGTGCGGGTGAAGATCAACACCGATCCGGCATCGGTGCGTTCCAGCAGTTCGATCAGCAGCGAGGTCTTCAGATGCTCAGCAACCGGATAGATCGCGTGCGTAACGGTCGCAACCGGTGCACTGCGCCCGATCTGCACCGTCAGCGGGTCGCGCAGCGCCTCACGCGCCAGCGAGCGCACTGCGTCGGGCATTGTTGCCGAAAAGAGCATCGTTTGACGTTCCACCGGCGTCAGACGAAGAATCCGCCGGACATCGGGCAGAAAGCCCATGTCGAACATCTGATCGGCTTCGTCGAGCGTCAGCGCCTCGATTTGATCGAGCGTCAGGGTTCCCCGTTCCAGATGGTCGAGCAACCGTCCTGGACAGACGACGGCGATCTCGACGCCGCGCCGTAGACGCTGGATCTGGCTCTGATACCCGACGCCGCCGTAGATCGTGACGCTGCGGATGCCGGTGTGCTTGCCGAGCGCCTCGATGACCCCCTGAATCTGCTCTGCCAGTTCGCGCGTCGGCGTGACGATCATGGCGCGCACACGCCCGCGCGGTCCGCGCATCAGGCGTTGCAGGATCGGCAACACAAACGCTGCCGTTTTGCCCGTGCCGGTCTGCGCAATGCCGATCACATCGCGCCCGGCGAGCGCGTGGGGAATGACCTGTTCCTGAATCGGGGTTGGGGTGTGGTATCCGAGGTCGCGGATACCGGCGTTGATCTGTGGATGAAAACGAAATGACTCGAACGACACTGAGTGTCCTCCCTGGCTACGCTTGAGCCAAGTCGGTCACTCAGCTCAGTTGCATGATAATACTTGCGTATTGTACCACAGATTCTTGAGATATGACGGGAACTACCCCTGTATCAAGATCGCTCAACATTAGACATTATCTGCAATAACTTTCAGTAGCCAATTGGATGAGAGAAAGCGCAGGCAAAGGATGCCGGCATTCCATGCGGAAGTTGTGAAGGGCACAGGCAACTTCCATGGCGAGGTCTGAAAAACCTTCTTTGGTGTTGCGAAACACATCCTTAACAATTCGAAAACGTTTGACACATGCAATCGTGCTCTCAACAACTACACGTGCGCCGGCAAAAATTCCGTTCAGCCAACGATCTCCCACGCTCAATTCCTTGCCTCTCGGTTTTTTTGGGGTTGGTAGGTGATGACACCTTGAGGCTCATAGCCTTGAAAGCCGCTATCTTTGCCCAAAGTAGCGCCACTCGGATAGACAATTCCCTCCTCATCGGCGATCTCCTTGTCGTGTCTCTTGCCACTCTCCGTTGGACCGAGATAGACAACCTTCCTGGTGTGGCTGTTTACCAACAGAATATTCTTGTCCGTATGCGCTTTTTTTTGCCACTATAGTGTTCAACCTGCCGTTTTGCCTCTTTTGGGCGTTGTCGCCGCCTTTCTGTGCCGTCAATCAACAAATCTGGAGCAGATTCCTGCACCAATGGGCTGTCGGCAACTGCTTTTGGGTCTCGCTCCGGTATCATGCCCATTTCGGCCAGTGTTTGTTGCAAGATGGGCAAGAGCAGATGAATCCAGTGGTTCGTTCGCGACTGGCTGAGACCAAACTGCAATCCGTGCGTCGTCTGCAACGGATAGGTCTTCTGGTAAACCAAAATGAACAGGAGCTTGTCTTCAACCGTGCGCGACTTTTCTTTTGGCCCGGCTCCTGCTCGCCGCTGGCGAACTTGACCACTTTTGGTGCGTTCAGGCGGTGGAGCGAGTGCAGCCAGTTTCTTCCGAAAAACCGGCAAGAGCCGCTCAAACTCGTCCACCGTCAATCCCGTGGCGGCCAAAAATTCTCTTGGCTTCTCTTTCAGTTGGGCATAGGTTAACATGTCGCTATTTTACACTATGACAGATAATGTCTATTTCACAGGACGATCAATTACCAATGCGCGGTCATTCGTACAATACTGCGGGGGAGCATAGCAGGACGCCGGGGCGCTGCGGGCGAAAGCCCTCGCTGAGGACGCGGCTCGACTCTGCTCGCCGCAGGCGACTCGACTCTGCTCGCCGCAGGCGGCTCGACTCTGCTCGCCGCAGGTGGCTCGACTCTGCTCGCCGCAGGCGGCTCGACTCTGCTCGCCGCAAGTGGAAGCCCCGTTCGGGCTGCTAATGCCCGGGGCGCGGTCAGCGTCTCCGCGATTGCTGGTGCGCAGTGGGGATCGGTGCACCGTGCGAGCCGGGCGCGCGCACATCTTGTCTGACCGACCGCCACCTGGTATGAGTCATCCTTCGCGCCCCTTTCTGGTATACTCGAAACCATCGTCCGTACTCGGCGATAGTGTGCTTTACGATCAGGATACTACGGAGCCTGCTTTACCCAACGTGAGAGGGAGACACAATGGCTGCTGAAACGCTCGAGGCGCTGCGCGAGTTCGCCGCCGACCTGGCGTGGCATGCCGGGCGCCTGACGCTGCGCTATTTTCAGACCGGCATCACGCCAGACATCAAGGAGGACCGGACGCCGGTGACGATTGCGGATCGCGAAGCGGAACAGGTGATGCGTCGCATGATCGAAGCGCGCTATCCGCATCACAGCGTCCTCGGAGAGGAAGAGGGTGAAACGCGCCCTGGCGCGTCGCACCGCTGGATTCTCGACCCAATCGACGGCACAAAATCGTTTGTGCAGGGAGTGCCGCTCTATGGCGTGCTCGTCGGGCTGGAGCGCGACGGCGAAGTAGTGGTTGGCGCGGTGTCCTTTCCCGCGCTCGGCGACTTCCTGACGGCGGCGAAAGGTCAGGGATGCCAGTGGAACGGACGGCAGGCGCGTGTCTCGCAGGTGCGCGAGGTGCGCCAGGCGGCGCTGCTGTCGAGCGACGCCGAAAGCATGGCGCCGCACGGACGCGAGGCGGCGTACCGGCGGCTGGCTGCATCCGTGCGCCTGGTGCGCACCTGGGGCGACGCCTACGGCTATAGCCTGGTGGCGACCGGCCGCGCTGAGATCATGCTCGACCCGGTGATGAGCATCTGGGACTGTGCCGCGCTGTTCCCGATCGTCACCGAAGCGGGGGGCACGTTCACTGACTGGAACGGCGCGCCGACGATCCATGCTGGAGAAGCGATTGGTACGAATGGATTGCTGCTGGAGCAGGTGCTGAACATCATCCGCGGGTGACGCCAGGATGACCATCACCTGCGCCCGCAGACCTGGCGGCAGCCCCCCTCTCGTGGGCGCTGCGTGCGTCCCGCTGCCCCGCCCGCCATCCCCAGGCGATGACCGTCACCTGCGCCCGCAGACCTCGTGGCAGCCCCCTTCTCGTGGGCGCTGCGCGCGTCCCGCTGTCCCGCCCGCCATCTCCAGGTGATGGTCATCTGCGCTATGGAGAAGGCAGGGTTATAGAGCCAATAAACCAGGATACAACTCCGCTGGCAAAAATGATCGCAACCGACAAAGCCATCAACCCCCAGAATTGCTTCGGCGAATGTGCAACTTCGCGTGTGATCAGAATGAGACTGCTGAATATGCTCAACATCGCAAGAGCATATAGCCAGATGGCTTGATATGGGAAAAATCTCATGAAAGTCAGAAATGCCAATGCAAGGAAGAGTAGTGCGACGATCACACGTCTGTTCGGAGCCATTTCTACTTAATCCGTTTCTAATAGGAAGATCAATCTAAACATGGACAAACACGCTTGCGCCTGTGGATCGGTTGGCGTTGGCTGAGCCTGTCGAAGCCAGCGCCGATCACAAGGTTTTCTAATATCTGGTTGATCTTGCTACGCAATAACACCAGACTATTATTCAGATACAATCTAGTATGAGCACCTTGTTGTGCAGCAATTTATGCCTTTGTAGCACTGACTGACACAGTATGTAGCCAGTCCATTGGTTATCGCACCAGATGCCAAAATACAAGATAGGCATAAATTTCCCGCCGATCCGACACATACTGCCGTACATATGACGGCAATCGTCCCAATGACATACCACGAGACCCTTGCTCCTGAAAGACAGCAGCCTATACAATCAATAAGGTTATATTGATCTGTGACTATCACCTGTATCGGATGAGAAGGTGAATGTTTCCTGTATATACTCTTAATAGCATGACTGTCTGTTTCAAGAATTGCACTTATTGATTTCGAAGCAGCGCCTGCATCTTGGGATCATGCAGGCTGCGTGCGGTCAGCCAGCCGTTGCTCTCGCGCTCGATTGCGCGTGCTACTCTGGTGCACGCTGGACATCCCGCATCGAAGAGTAAATATCGCTTCATAACGCACCTCCTTGTGAAACTGACGTTTTATGAACCATTTCTCTCGTAAGGCTGCCAACAATATACCATTCGCCTTTTTCTTTGTCTTCAGGGTAATACCCTTAATTTTGCTCACATTTCTTTTACTAATGCACATGGCGTATATCACCCTCTGCCATGCGCCGTGCCTTGGGGGCGCGCCAGCGGCGCGTCCCTACTTCTCCTCTTCAACGTTCCACCGTCTCCCTCCACCCCTCTCGCCTCTTGCCTCTCGCCTCTTGCCTCTCGCCTCTCGCCTCTCGCCTCCTGTCAAAAATGCGCTAAAAACGCTTTACAGCATACGCAGGTGTATGGTATAGTTTGACATGGACAACAACCCATCAGGTAGCCCGTCTGTACCTTTTGCAAGAAGC